>JBASML010000214.1:0-2894 GCA_049656845.1 Syntrophaceticus sp. | reverse complement strand
GTGTTATGACATTCGGCACACTATTTAAATAATTATTCTATATAGGTGTAAAAAATCCTGCAAATATGTTATTATTATTTGGTATCGTTGCAGTAAACCTTGTAAATAGTTATATTATTAATTTAATCTCCCACTCCCCTCTTTTCCACAATTCAAGCAGTATATCCTAGATAAACGAGGTCATAAATTACAGATCAAATGTTATTAATAATTGCCCTCCGCGGTTTCTCCAACGTCAACTTTGTTCGCTGGTTTCATCTTCTGCAGTTTTAGCCATAAAAACAGCAGTAGGTGTTATAATCATTTTTATTAGCAAAATTATCAGGAGAAATCCATGCTGTATAGTAAACAAAACAACAAAGATGGTAACTATCAGTTGAATGTAGACCCTCGATTTTATTCATGAATGAGGGTACCTCACAAGAGCAAATAGGATATTAAAAAGGAGAAGGATAAATTGGCTGCACACACTGCACACAAAGGTTTAGAAGAAACTATTTCTATCTGCTGTGATAATATTCACGCAATTGACAGCGAGTACCTGCATATCAATGATGCCTTCATGAGGGTGGCCGCGGAGGATATAGTTAGTTTCGTTAATGTGCCCAATTTTGACCGCTCCTCAATTGACGGTTATGCAATTGGACAGGCTGATCTGGACAAACTGAGAACAGGCAAACCCCTGACACTAAAGGTAACCGCTACCATCAAAGCGGGTTCAATAGAAAGCAAGCAGATCAGGGCTGGAGAAACATATAGAATAATGACCGGTGCCTTACTTCCCGATGGCTGCGCTGCGGTTATTATGCAGGAAGACGTACAGATTTATGGAAACCTTATTGTTGCCTGCGGCAACTGGAAACATGGTGAAAATATCCAAAGGGCAGGCCACGAATTATCAGCAGGAGAGAAAGTGGCAGCTAAGGGACAGGTTCTAAATGCAGAAATCATGGAAAGGATAGCTGCCTGCGGCATTGAAAAAATTATGGTTCATCAAGTCCCCCGTATATATGTTGTGAACACCGGAAGTGAATTGATTTCACCCGGATCACCTATCAAAACAGGACAAATATATAACAGCAACCAAAGCCTAATATCCGCTAAAATATCTGGCAGCGGGGCCATACCAGTATTAGCTGATTCAATAATTGAGGATGAACTACAGGAAATTGTGAATGAAATTGAGAAGGCGATACTTGTCTCTGATATGGTAATAATCAGTGGAGGAACCGGTAATGGGGCTTACGACCTGGTTTATACTGCCTTTGAGTATTTAAATGCCACTCCTCTTTTCAAAGGAATAAATATTTCTCCCGGTAAGGGAACATCTGCCGCTCTTTATAATGGCAAACTCTTATACAATTTGTCCGGCAATCCCTATGCCGCAGGGATATTATTTGAGGTTTTAATTAAGCCGGCACTGCTTAAATTAAAAGGAGACCTATTTTTTGCCAGGGAATGGTTTGACATACAACTCGCTAGTCCGTTAAAAAATATTAAGCCGTATCGCAGGCTGTACCAGGGGGAAATGATCATTGAACAGGGCCGTGTTTATGCCCAACCGATCAGTGGAAAAAATAACAGCGTCAGAGGTATCTCTTTAATATTGGATATTCAGGCCAGGCAGGGGGCAAAGGGGGATATGGTAAGAGCAACAATTCTCAATTAATCTCTGGGAAAACTATTATGGGGAAAACTATTATGGCCTGGCGCACTCCCCTCCCCGTCCCTGTAGGATGTCCAAAGCATGGGGAATAGCCGGCAAAACAACATCCAGATTCTCCTTTACAGCCCGGGGACTCCCAGGCAGGTTGATGATCAATGCCCTGCCACGGCTGCCAGCCACAGCCCTGGAAAGCATAGCATGGGGTGTTTTTTCTAAGCCCTTGACCCGCATCGCCTCAGCGATCCCAGGAATAAGCCGCTCTACCACATCCATTGTTGCCTCAGGTGTCACATCCCTTGGCCCAAGACCAGTACCTCCTGTTGTCAAAACCAGGTCAAGCTGCTCCTGATCTGTGTACTGCACAAGCTTTTCCGCTATAACTTCTCTTTCATCAGGCACCACATCATAGGCAACAACCTCACCGCCGATCCCGGCCACCAGGTCTCTGATCACCTGGGCGCTGCGGTCCTGGCGCTCACCTCGTGAGCCTTTATCACTCGCTGTGAGTATAGCAACTTTGATCATGATCACTCCTTATCCATCAGTCTTTGATTTTTCCCATTCTGTTTCTTCCTTGTGCAAGGGAACTGTCACCGGTGCACATTAACTTATTTCTCCCAGGTGACTGTCACCAACAGCTATGATTTTTCCCATTCCTGTTCACCCTTCCTAAAAAATCTCCCGCTTTTGCCGCCGGATTTTTCCACCAGGCGAATCTCTCCGATGATCATTGCCCTGTCAACAGCTTTACACATATCGTAGATGGTCAAGGCAGCTATACTGACTGCGGTCAGGGCTTCCATTTCCACACCGGTTTTCCCCTGGCACCTGACCTGTGCCTCAATCTCCACAGCAGAACCTTGATCATCATAGCGAAAATCGAGATCGATCCCTGTCAAAAAGAGGGGATGGCACATAGGAATCAATTCAAAGGTTTTTTTAGCTGCCATCACTCCTGCAACCTGAGCAACAGCCAGAACATCTCCTTTTTTTATGCCACCGCTTTTGATTAGCTGTAGTGTCTCCGGTGCCATGAAAACAGTACCCCGGGCCCTTGCTTCCCTTTCTGTAACACCCTTGGCACCTACATCAACCATACGGGCGCGGCCACGGTCATCGAAATGTGTAAGCTCATCCATCACTTAACCCCCTATCTGACACATGCCCCGCCCAGTTTCAGGAGCACCTGTTGCTAGATGATGGTTTGCGGGTTTTAAGGCTACAGCCC
>JBASML010000213.1:0-7373 GCA_049656845.1 Syntrophaceticus sp. | reverse complement strand
GTGCTATTGTTGGCCCATCGGGCTGCGGCAAAACCACTTTGCTGCGCAGTATCAACCGTACTGCCGAGATGGAGAGGAGTTTCAGCAGCCAAGGCGACATACGGATTTTAGGGCAGTTAGTTAAAGAAGTCAAAAATGTCTCCGCGGTGCGCCGGCAGGTTGGTATGGTTTACCAGACTCCTGTAGCTTTGCCGCTTAGTATCAAGGAAAATGTGCTTTTCGGTCCCAGATATTACGGGGTGAAAAATGGCTCGGAAATGGAGGCCATAGTGGAAAACTGTCTGCACCAAGTAGCTCTCTGGGACGAAGTAAAAGACCGCCTTAATCAGCCGGCCTCACAGCTCTCCGGCGGTCAGAAACAGCGCCTGGCCATAGCCCGGGCACTGGCAGTTGAGCCTCAGGTGCTGCTGCTCGATGAGCCCTGCTCCAGCCTGGACCCGTTCTCCACCGGGCTGATTGAAGAGCTGCTGAACGAACTGGCCGTGGGATTGTGTATTATCATTGTTACCCATAACCTCTTTCAGGCCAGCCGCATAGCTGATGAAACTGTGTTTGTGCTGGATGGCCAGGTGGTGGAAAAGGGCCCCACCACTAAACTCTTCTCATCCCCCCGCAGCAAAAAAACCCGCAGCTTTTTTTCCGGGCTCTTCGGGTAACACGAGTTTGCTGCTTTGCCGCCGGATTCTCTTTCCGCAAAAAGCGCCGATATACCTGCTGGCACATATTATTTAGTTGTCGGCCGGTTTGTTCCTTACATAAATTCGTTCCTGATTTTTTCTGCAATCCAGCTTTCTGATAACAGCGGGTACTACAGCTGGGAGGGCAGGAAATAACAGCGACAAAAAGAAGTGACCATTAGCTCTTATTTACACTACTAAAACCATAAACTTCGACATAGCAGTACCGGTTACATGGCACCGGTTGCCTTCTACCAAGTTTGGCTATCTAAATCGGCATTCCGCTTAACTTATAGCAGAGAGCTGTCCTGTTAGTGACCCCGACTTTTTTGAAGATGTTTTGCAGATGGGTTTTAACTGTATGTAAGCTGATAAATAACTCACATGCGATATCTTGGTTGCTAAATCCCTTTATGACCAATTCAACTATTTCTAATTCGCGCTTACTCAAATCGTATGGAATATTATTTGCCTTGAGTAATTCTTTTTTTGCCAAGAAACTTTCCGGAATAAAAAACAATATGTAAGCCTTATTATTTTTAATGGATTCAGGAACTATGTGAAGCAAAATTCGGTTGCTGTTTTCCGTGATTATTGTGTCTGCGAGACCCGCCTGCCACGAAGGGTAGTGATCCAAAAAGCTGCCCAGAAAACACTTCATATCTGTGATATCTTGATGTGGTTTTAGCGCTAAGATAATATCCTGAGCTGTACGGTTTATGTGGAGGATATTAAAAAATTCATCAAATACTACCATGCCAATAGGAAGCTGATTGGAAGATGTTTCCATGACTAGATTGTGGTAGGTTATATCATCCAAAAACAATTTTCCAGCAAGTGTTTTGGAAATGTGTCTAGAAACGACCTCTAACGCTTTTAGTTCGCCAATGTCAAAAGTATTGTTTTTCTGAAGACCTATCCCGATAGCGCCGATTAAACTGTTTCCGTTTGTGAGGTAGATTAAAATTTCATCGTAATAATTGTACTTGCGCATAAAAGCATCGTAATATTTAGTATTTTTGTATTCATCCCATGACATAACATTTTTTACGGTAAAAACATTATTGTAAGGTAGATGATTTTTGACATTATACGGATTCAACACATCCTCCCAGTAGAAACAACCCCGATATTCATCCATAAAGTTGTCTTCAACATTAATAAAAACAGGCTGGGTAAAATTGCCTTGCTTATCAAATAACCAAAATATTGAATGTTGTAATCCAAAGGTGTCACATAGTGACTCCAGCACATGAAGTCGGAAATTCGACGTTTCTACTAACATTTTATCAAGAAATTGAATAATTTTTTGTTGAACTTGGGTATTCACGTCTCGCATCCCTCCTCTTTTTGTGAGACATGACTTTTACCCAGTGCTTGCCTCTTATAAAAACAGCTCTTTTGATCTTGTTCCCCCTTGGTTTATTATAACGGAATTAGGATTGCCTGATGTGAATATGAGGATGAGTTGTGAGGTACAGTAGGTCTAATAATTATGAGGTTACATTTAAATTAATTATAAAACATTCACCGGCATCCAACAACCATATACATGAAAATCACACTAAAGTAGTATCTGGTCTGGGGTTTTTTAGTATTTTCGCCTGATAGATCACTTAAAAAAGAATAATTATAATGCAATTAAAAGAGGGGATGGTGATTACAAATAGGTTGAACTGTGAATTGGTGGAATGTTGGCGACAAGCCGCAGGTTTTAAAAACTTATACTAAGGGGGCTTTATCTGATGAAGTGTGATTGGCAGAGAATTGATAATCCTCAGACACTTGTTAACAGGGTAGCTAACTATCCAAAAGAACTTGAAGATATTTTTAATATTTTAAAAAGGTTAATAGAAATTCCCAATGCGCCTGGTTTTGAACAGGGTATAGCCAGAGAGCTAGTAAATATTTTTAAACCAATTTGTGATACAGTTCATGTTGACTACATGGGAAATGTTTATGGGAAGCGACAGGGTGCCCCTGATGGGCCAGTTATTTATTGTCCGGCGCATAGCGATTCCGTGAGTTTTATTGTCGAACATATTGAACCGGATGGCTATATTAGGTTTTGCCAATTGGGTATTATACCACCATACTTACCCTATGGACAGCGTATGGTGATAATAACACCTAATGGACCTATTACAGGTGTAAACGGTACTCAGGCCGGTCACTCGCATTTTTATTGGGGTGGGGCAGAAGGAAAGTACTATCCTACAGAATTGGTTACGACGCCTATGATGGACGAGCAATTTATTGATGTTGGTGCAAAAAGTAAGGAAGAAGCATTAGAAATGGGTATCAGACCTGGGCAGCAAATTGTTTATGATCGAGATCTCCGCTGGCTCGGTGATGGGAGCACAGGTATGATTACTGCCCGCGGGTTAGATGACAAGATCGGTCTTGTTGTTTTAATAGAAACCTTAAAAGAGCTTGAAGGTAAAGAAATATACCCTACAGTTTATATGGTAGGGGCTTCACAAGAAGAGATCGGCTGCCGTGGAGCTGGGACAGCAGGTGTTGTTCTTGATGCAGATATCTGTGTCGGAGTAGACGGTACAATTTCGGAAGCGGGGCCTCAAACGAATAAAGGGTTCGGTGCCGGAGACAGCCCCAATATTACACTTTCCGAAGTTGCCACAAGTGTGGGCGAAGGCGTATATATCTCTGTAAATGATATGGCATGGGGCCCTATGGCAGGTTTAATGGGAAATCAAAAGATCAATGAAAAATTGGTTGATGTGGCAAACAAGCGGGATATCAAATATGCAATAGAAGGCAATATGGCTTATGTGTCATCTGATCCTTGTGCAGTTCAGCATGTGGGTTTTGGTGGGACACCGTCTGTAACATTAAAGGTTCCTATTAGATACACACATGGACCAGTGGAAGTATGTAATTTATATGACACTATTGAAGCCATTAAACTGCTGACTGGATTTATCGAAGACCTCAACAGCTCTTTTGACCTTTCATTCGTAGATATTCCAGAGGCGGATAAGGGGCCAAGAAAAAATAGAAAGTGCTATTAAAATATAAACTAGATTGAATAGATAATAGATTGAGGCAACTCTAGCAGGAATTAGACAAGAGTTTGCCTCAATTTTTTTAATGTCTTACACTATTTGGATCTTTTTACCTTTTGGGTCACCCTTAAATTCTTCTAATGCATGTTCCCATGCTTCTAATCCTATATCCTCGTGATAATAAGTTGATATTTCATTCAAATGAGCCAACGCTATTTTGCCCGTAATGAGCGGATCATCATTTGATACATTGGTATGAGGGTCAACAGTTCCATGTTCTAATTCAATATTGATCCCTTCCAGGTATTCCTCTGGAGTAAAACCCACTTTGTCAAAATCAATCCCCAATTGTTTGGCGATATCGATGGCTTCAGCTAAAGTGAATTTTTTCATGTTAATCCCTTCTTTCTTTTTGAATTTTTAATCATTATAACCTATAATAACTTATTTATATAGATTTATACAAAAATAAATTGTGATCAAGGAGCATCCTGTTCTGGATCGTACCCCATACGGAAACTAATACAGCGCCCTAAAAGACAATTCACAACCCTAGTGTTATGTTCATGCTGGCTGGTTAGAAGAGTTTTGTCATTTTCTTTATAATGGCAATAAAAGTGAAGTGGGGGGTACTATTTTTATAGATAACAGCGCATTGTTTCCTGTAAACTTCTGATCAATTGTTCTCTTAGCCAGGCTGGTTCAAGTACTTCTACTGCATTACCCCAGCTCATCAGCCAGGGGATCATCTCCTGTACCCCAGCTAACCGGTAGGTGACCTCGACCATTCCGTCTGGGATGTTCCTGACACGCTGGCTTTCATGAAAAAGATTATGCCTGAAACGCTCCGCGGGGCCTGCACAAACCTTGAGGCGTACAGTTTCCAGATCTCCGGATTCATCATCTGTCCAGGTGCCCCAAATATCTTGATAAGCCTCTTTTAAAGAGAACCCGGGAGGCATGTGGTAAAAGCTGTTTTCAATCACAGCAAGGTCTTTGATGTTCAGCAGCAAAAAGACCCGCCTTTGCTGCCTCTTTGTACACTGGCCGGTGAGGTACCAGTTGTTCAGACGGCACAGCAGGCCGTGGGGTTCTACCACCCGTTCGGTGACAGCTCCATCATAGGTGCGCAGATAGCTGAGACGTATTCTTTTCTTCTCCCGGATGGCACGCAGAATCTCCCGGATCATGGCCTCACTTTTTGCGGGATCCGCTGGAAATGAGCCGGAAACATGGACAACATGTTCCAGTTCACTTAAAATGCCTGCGAAGGTGCTTAAACCGGAAAGCGAATTTTGAAAGATGCTTTGCATGGCCGCCTCGATGCTGCTTTTCATCGCTCCCCGCAGCTGGGGGTACATGCCTAGCAGCATCATGGTGGCATCATGAGCACTGGATGGCAGAACACCATTTTTGCTGCGAAAGACATAGTATGTTTTACGGCCGCACCTTCTGCTGCAGATAGCTTTCTCACCGATAACAGCCTCATTTCCATGGTCTTCGTCCGGGTCTTCTCCCGGCTCCGGTTTTTCCCCGTAGCATAATGGATCAAAGAAAAGATTCAATCGTCTAATTAAACGGTAGATGGTTCTCACAGAAGGCCGCCTGTCGTTCACTTCTGCATAAGCATCCTGCAGGTCCTCCATAGTGGCTCCCCCTGAGGGTGTTTTATCAATAATGGTGATCAGTATTTTCATCAGCGTTTCCGGTTGAGTGCCGGTGCGGGGATAACGGGCCAATGTAGATACCTCCCTTCCCCAGTGGAGTATTGACGTATGGCATTTTTGGATCAGTATTGCCATCCATTTCGATACATCCAGAACGAATATGGATGGGCAAGATACCTATATTGTATTGCATACGACATAATAATAGAAAATCCTTCCATGATTAAAAATCATGCTGGTTCGGACTTCGGGAGATATTCCGCATCTTTAAGCCAGGTGATTGTTAAATATATATCCACCATGCATCAGCTAATATATTACCTTTTCCGTAATGAGGCAGTGTGTAAATGGTTGGCCTAATTATCCGAAATGTAAGGCATTGTCTTCATTTTTAATGTACTCATAAATATACAGATATTTTTGCCATTCTTCTTGTGGTAGAATATAGGAAAATTTTTTGAGGTGATTTGAGGTGAGAAGTACTTTGAGAAAAAGGTACTCCACATGTTCTGTGTTATTCTGTCTGTTGCATATAGCTCTTCAAACCATTTTTAATAAAAGTATCGATTGTTTTCTGTATGCTACACCAATCTCCCTTTGACATGCGAGCATAACGCTTGGCAATTGTAAAGCAGCCGCTAATCTGGAAGTAATAAATCGACTCAATTTGTTCCCTTGGCAAGGTTGTGTGCTCCATCATATAAGCCTCAAAGTCACCCATGAAAAACTTTGTGCCCTTGTCGATAATATAAGATGTCAATGTGTCATCCATAATAATACAGCGGTATTTTTGATTTTCACGGATGAAATGGCAAAAAGGTATGCCACATTGTACCTCACCCGTCAAAGACAGATGCACCAATAGACTAGAGACTTCACTCAGCATCTCCTCTATCAGTTCATCAAGGACCTCAGCAATGTTGCTATAGTGACGATAGAATGTACCTCTGCTGATTTCCGCCTCCCTGCACAACTCTGCCACAGTAATTGCGTTATACGATTTCATCTGTTTGACTTGCAAAAAGGCTTCCTTTATCACATTCTGTGTATACAATGTCCGCCTGTCAATCATTTTTTTAGTTGTTTTTTTCATACAAATAACCCTCCAAAAACCATACTCAAGCTATGCCTAGAAACAACTCCGGTGTTCATAAACTTACGACATGTATATTATCTTACGAAATATCAATATCTGTCAATCAAAAGACATAATGTGAGAAATTGTTCAGATTCAGAACCTCTCAAGGGCTTGTTAATGAAACATAAGTCGAATACCCTAACTATATAGGAACCATTAACAGGGTCATGAAGTCCCTGTTCCCACCTGAAGGTCGGGATTATGCCTGTCTTGCTGTAACAAATAAAAAGGGAGTTAGATTTTCTGAGTTTTAGTCAATCTTTGGAAAGAGATATATCAAGGATTTGAGGGCACCTTTTTGGTGCGAAAGTTGAGTTTAAAAGTTAGGGGGGTGAAGACATGGAAATTGGAACTTTATTGTTTTTGATTATTATAGTATGTTTGGGTGCTTTTGTTCATGGAATTACAGGATTCGGGGTCGGTATTTTTTTGATGCTTTTTCTTCCTTATGTTTTTAGTTATCAGATGTCTGTTGGTATTGTTACGATCTGCGCCGTTGTGATGAGCTCTGTGCTTCTGTTCAATACACGAAAAAATGTGGAAATAAAAAAGATCTTGCCTGTTCTAATCCCCACCGCAATTATACAAATTATCAGCACCTATTTTCTGTTTGCATTAGATGACAATGCGCTAACGATCATACTGGTTATCATCTTGCTTCTGTTCGCAGGTTTATTTGTCCTTTCCGACATACGATGGCAGATAAAAGCTTCTGTTCCCAACGGAATCCTGGCTGGTTGCATAACCGGCGCATGCAACATTCTCGGCATAGGCGGACCTCCGATAGGGTACTACTATCACAGTATTTTTAAAGACAATATTAGCTATCTCGCCAATACACAGGTAACTATACTCACCATGTGCG
>JBASML010000212.1:0-14443 GCA_049656845.1 Syntrophaceticus sp. | reverse complement strand
ACCTTGGGCAATATGAAGGGACTTGGAGTGATCTGTAACAGCCAGGTACTGGTAACCGCGCTCTTGGGCTGCCTGAGCCATTTCTTCTAAGGTGTTGGCACCATCGGACCATTCACTATGGGTATGCAGATCCCCTTTGATATCTCCAGCTTCCAAAAGATCAGGCAGTTCATCTTTTTGTGCTGCTTCGATCTCCCCTCTACCCTCCCGCAGCTCTGGATGAATATAGGCCATCCCCAGCTGTCGGTATAGTTCTTCTTCAGTAGCCGGAGCACTCCCCTGGCCCTTATAGCTGATCCCATATTCGCTGACCTTAAAGCCCTGCCTCCTGGCTATTTCCCGCAAGGCAATATTGTGCTCCTTTGACCCTGTCAAGTGCTGAAGAGCAGAAACAAAGAGTTCTGGTTTAACAATGAGGAGATCCGCCTGGATCCCCCATTTTGTCATAATCGTCACTTTTGCCTCCCCGGCTGCCACCACATCCTGAACAAAGGGTGCTGTTTTAAATGCATCCACAAGAGGTGCATTGTCATTAGTAGCTGCGACAAAATCAAGATCCCCTACAGTTTCCTTGCCGCGACGAAGGCTACCTGCCACCTGAAACCTGTCTAGCCTGGGCAGTTTATTCTTCAAATAACATTCAATTTCCCCGGCAAAAGCAAAGGCATGATGCAAAAGCAACCTTCTCCTGCGTAAAGCCTGGGTTAAATTATGTAAAATAGCCTCCTCAGTTTTAGCTCCGATTCCCGGTAGTTCCCGCAGGCGTTTTTCCCTAGCTGCATCCTCTAAATCTTGTAGATTAGTTATCCCTAGCTGTTTATAGAGTGTCTGAACAGTTTTTATACCAATGCCGGGAATCAACAACAACTGGCGCAGAGAAGTAGGCACTTTTTTTCGAAGCTGTTCAAGGTACTCCAATTCCCCTGTTTCAATAAGTTCTTCGATTTTTTTTTCAAGAGCTGAGCCAATCCCTGGTATTTCCTGCAGGCGGCCCTCCTGGGAAAGTTGTTTCACATCAAGATAAAAGTTTCCTATTTTATGGGCAGCCTTTCTATATGCACGAGCCTTATAAGGATTTTCTCCAAGGATATCTAAGAGATCTGCAATTTCATCAAAAATCTGAGCTATTTCCCAATTATTCATGACTCACTACCGAGTTTTTTCACCTCATCCAATTGTTTAGAAAGGGTTTCATAATCCTCATGCAGTTTGACAAGATCCTCCGCAATATTTAGAGCTGCCAAAACAGCCACCTTACTCAAAGGAAGCTGTGGGTTTCTTTGTCCAACCAACCGCATCTTACGGTCTACATAAGCAGCGATCTTTTCAATCTCCACAGGATCAGCCTGTCCCTTGATTACATATTCCTCATCATAAATTTTCACTGCAATTTTAGTTTTCCCCTGCTCTTTATTCATCCTTCCACTCTCTGAGAGCTCAGAGCCAACTTTATCCATCAATCATTCCCCCTCTCCTTGAGGATATGAATGTTTTCTCCAGAGCCACAGTAGAATCCTGCCATTAGCTCACCTTAAACGTGCACCGAACTCCTTGCTCAGTGCACTAATAATGCCATTATGTACCTCAGCAACCTCTTCATCTGTCAGGGTACGATCCGGGGACTGGTAAAGCAGGGAATAAGCCAGACTCCTATAACCTTCTGGAACCTGATCTCCATAATAAACATCAAAAAGCTGGCACTCTTTAAGCATATCTCCCCCTGCCTTCAAGATGGACTCCTGCACCTGTTCAGCAGGTATAGCAGCTGGAACCACCAAAGCAAGATCCCTTTTTATGCCAGGGAAGCGAGGAATGGGTTGGAATAAACGCTGACGGCTGCTGAAGGGAATAGCCTTTTCCAGGTCCACCTCACAGACAACAACCCTCAAAGGGATATCATAATTTTCCAATACATCAGGGTGAAGTTCCCCGATAAACCCCAACTCTTCTTTTTCATAAAGGATTCGAGCTGACCTTCCGGGATGTAAAACTGGAAAATCAACGCACCGCTGAAAAACTAAATTTTTCATCCCCAGTTTCTCAAAGATACCTTCTATAATACCTTTAACATAGTAAAAGTCACGTTCTTTGCCTTTTTCCTGCCATCCCGTTTCTGTTTCCCCACAGGCACTGATTCCAAGGTGGAGGCGCTCTTCTGGGATCTGATCGGGTTTCCGGGGTATGAACACCGACCCCACCTCAAACAGCCCTAGATTGACCAGTTTACGGTGGTAGTTATACATTACAGTATCCATCAGCCCCGGCAGCAGTGTTGTACGCATCACCCCCTGGTCATCTCGCAGTGGATTTTGGATCTTAAGTACATTGCGCAAAGGGCTTTCTAGTGGAATCCTCAACTTATCATAGTCACTCTCC
Source organism: Syntrophaceticus sp. (assembly GCA_049656845.1). Lineage (GTDB taxonomy): Bacteria > Bacillota > DSM-12270 > Thermacetogeniales > Thermacetogeniaceae > Syntrophaceticus. The sequence goes on along the minus strand of JBASML010000212.1, from coordinate 12,067 downwards.
CCTATGAAACTATAGCTAACCACCTCATCAAGACCAAAGCCGGCTGCTGCGTTAATCACCTGATCCCTGATGGATGGGAGATCAATGTTGTTTTGCACCAACACACCTACAGGATAGGTTACAGGTATCTTATCGTAGCCATAAATGCGGGCTACCTCTTCGATGAGATCTATTTCCTCTAAAATATCTACCCTATAGGAAGGAACCGTGACCAATATACTGTCCTGGCTGCAGAGTTCACTGGGAAAATCCAATCTGGTCAATATCTTCTGGATCTCCTCCCTGGATAGTTTTGTTCCTAGAACCTTATTTACTCTCACTGTACGCAGCCTTATAGTGCGTGCAGCCTCAGGTCTCACATAGAGGTCAACAATCCCTGCTGTAATCTCACCAGCACCCAGCTGGTGAATAAGCTGTGCTGCCCGATTCAGAGCAGTTAAGACACCCTCAAGATCAATACCCTTTTCAAAACGTTTAGAAGCCTCAGTGCGCATCCCCAGACGGACCGCGGTTCTTCTGATATTTAATGGATCAAACCATGCGGATTCCAGGAGAATTGTACGTGTCCTCTCTGTCACTTCACTGGCCAGACCGCCCATCACACCAGCCAATGCCACAGCTTCTGTCTGATCTGCGATAACCAACATTTCAGAATCTAATTCTCTACTCACACCGTCAAGAGAGACCATTTTTTCTTCAGGCCTGCCACGGCGCACGATAATACTCGATCCCACGATTTTATCAAAGTCAAAGGCATGCAGCGGTTGCCCGTACTCCAGCATTACATAATTTGTTACATCAACAATATTATTGATAGGTCTCACACCCGCGGATAAAAGCCGGTGCTGCATCCAGGATGGGGAGGGACCCAGTTTTACATTACGCACAATACGGCAGGCATAGCGGCGGCAGAGGTCCGGGGCCTCAATCCTAATATTAACATATTTTTCTGTAGGGTCATCTACTTCAACAACCTTATCATCAGGAAGTTGAAGTTCTGCACCGGTAATAGCTTTTACCTCTCGAGCGATATTAATTACAGCTTGACAGTCCCCACGGTTAGGTGTCAACTCAAGTTCCAGGATATAGTCATCAAGATGAAGAGCTTTATCTAATCTTGTACCCGGAGTAATCTCCCCATCAAGAATTAGAATACCCTTATCATCTCCATATCCCCAGTCATCTGTTCCCAGTTCCGCCCCGGAACAGAGCATCCCCTCGGACATTTCACCCCGAAACTCCCGTGTTTCTACCCTTCCCCCTGGCAGAATTACACCAGGCAAGGCTACTGCAACACAAACACCAGTTTTCAGGTTTGGTGCCCCACTGACAAGTTGGAGAACACGGTCACCTCCTATATCCACACGGCACAGCATCAGATGCTCTGCATTGGGATGGGGTGCAATTTCAATGATCTTTCCCACAATAATCCTGTCAAGCCCTTCTACAGGAGGTACTACACCCTCAACTTCGATACCCGCCATAGTCAATTCTTCTGCTAATTCTTCTGGTGACAGCTCACATTTCACATAATCTTGCAACCAACGATATGATACACGCAAAATATATCCCTCCTAAAACTGGCGCAGAAATCTTACATCATTATCAAAGAAGAGACGCAGGTCATTGATTCCATATTTGAGCATAGCAATCCGCTCCACCCCCATACCAAAGGCAAACCCTATAACCTCTTCTGGATCATAACCGGTATTGGTCAGTACCTTGGGGTGGACCATTCCACAACCCAAGACCTCTAACCAACCTGTTCCAGAACAAACCCTACACCCTTCTCCCTTACAATTAATGCAGGAAATATCCACCTCAGCGCTGGGCTCAGTAAAGGGGAAAAAGCTAGGCCGCAGCCTAATCTCCCGCTCCTGGCCAAACATCCGCCTAACAAAGGTAAGGAGCACTCCTTTGAGATCTCCTAGTGTGCAGTTTTTATCAACCAGAAGCCCTTCCACCTGATGGAACATCGGGGAGTGGGTAGCATCATCATCTCTACGGTAGACCTTCCCCGGCGCTATAATGCGCACCGGCAGTTCCGGCACCCGCTTTTCCAAGACGCGTATTTGTACAGGAGAAGTATGAGTACGCAGCAGGATTTCATCATTGATATAAAAGGAATCCTGCATATCCCGGGCAGGATGCCCCTTAGGAATATTTAAGGCCTCAAAATTATAGTAGTCATATTCCACTTCAGGCCCTTCAGCTACCTCAAAACCAATAGTCGTAAAAATGCCTTTGATCTCTTCAAGGATTAATGTCAGGGGGTGCTTGTGTCCGCAGGCTACAGGCCACCCGGGAAGAGTGATATCAATGGTTTCCTTGGATAACTTCATTTCTTTCTCCCTCTCCTGTAGCACAGCCAACCTTTGATCCAGTTCCTCCTCTAGAAGGAGGCGCACCTCATTGGCCAGTTGCCCTAGCTGCGGTCGCTGCTCCGCAGGTATTTTGCCCATACCCTTTAAAACTTTAGTCAATAAGCCCTTTTTCCCTAAATACTTTACTTTAAACTCTTGGAGTTCTTCTTTATTTCTCACGTCCTTTAGTTTCTGCAGAGCACTCTCTTTTATATTGCGAATTTCCTGTTCCAACCTAAAAAAACACCCCTTTTTTCATACATAATAGAATAACCCCCGTTCACTAAGGGACGGGGGTTAGAAAACCCACGCGGTACCACCCTTTTTGGCCATGAGGCCCACTTTAGGGTAAACTTAAGATATAACGGTACAACCGGCATCACCTAGTTACCTTATTATTCTGAATAAGGTGTTCAGTAATGCAGCTAACAGGTGAACTTCAGAAGTACATCCCCTAGCCATACTCCCAGTCTTTAGGTACAGCCTCCCTGAAGGGGCATTGTTCTTCTTACTCTCCCGATCATTGCTGTTACTGCAATTGTTTTGCATAATGCCATCCAGTTTTAGTGAAGAAGATACTTGCGGTAAAGGATAAACGCTTGCGGCGAACCAGTATACTTAAATATCATCCAGTAAAAACGAGCAGTAAGCGACATCTCCTCACACCCTTTATGGAAATAGACTGGATGTACCTTGACCGCATTATATCATAGAGCATCTTCACAAACAATATTGGGCACGTATATAGTTCTCTGATGCACTGGAAACAGTCCTCTTTGTACGCAAGACACTTTCTTTCCAAGGACCAACCACTAAATGCCAACAACCACTATTATATCTACCCCATCCTATCCGTAACAGACCAAAGGATCATCCCCAACCGGATACGGTAGATTTCCTGGTAAATACCGTCATCTGCCTGTTTTTCCACATAATTCTTGATTATTTTTTTAATTTCAGGTGTCAACTCGGTGTAAGACCAGAAGTATCGTTCAAAACTTTCCGTAGCCTCTTCTACAGGCATTTCTCGATCCCGAACATCGATCCACACCTTAAAAGACGGCATGAAACCTGAAAAATAAAGATAATTCAATGGATACATGATATCGTGTCCAGGCAAAGGCATTTTCTCATTAAAAATCAATTGCCATAATTCCTCATGCCCAGGGAAATAACGGCGTCCAGCAAAATCACAGAGGAAACACCAACTCCGAGAGCAGAGGCACATTTTTTCTAGTGTCTCTACATCTTTTATACCAGGGGAAAGTGAGGCAAAGACCAGATCAAAACTACCGATCAAACCCTCTTTCTGAGGATCGAGAACTTCCCATTCCTGATTCAGGAAATCCACATTATTAAGCCCTTCCTCATGGACACTGTCTCTCAGCGCGTCCAGCATAGCAGGGGCTGGTTCCAGGGCTGTAACCCGGGAAACTTGTTTGGCCATAGGTATTGTAAAAATCCCTGCCCCGGCGCCGATGTCCAGGACTTCCATTCCCGGCTGCCAGGCTCCTTCCTGTTCCAGCCAGGATAACACCTTGTGAGGCCGTCCCCTCTCACCCCTCCTTTTCGTTGTCTTCGCAAAAAACTCAGCCATAGAATCCCAGTAGTCCATTTGTTCTATATCCCGCCGTCTTCTGGCATGCAGAGAGTGTTGATGCGCTTCTTCCCATGCCTGTCCCCAAAATTCCGGGCGTTTCTCCTTAAACATCTGCTTTACTCCCTTCCAGCTAACCTGGTCAGCTCACTATTTGTCAATATCTTCTCTCCAAGATAAAAATACCTTTGAGTTATTTTTTACCCTTCCAGATCTCGCTGACGAACAACCTCATATAGAATCAGAGCCGCTGCAACAGCAGCATTCAGGGATTCAACACCTTCTGATAAGGGAATAGATACCCTTAGATCAACAATATCCAAGAGTTCTAAACTGATTCCTTTGCCCTCATTACCGATGAGAATTAATAGGGGCCCCTTTAGAAAATCTGCCCGATAATACTTTAATTTTGCTCTAGGATCTGCAGCAATAGTTTTAAATCCCAAAGATTTTAATCTTTTGATGAAAGAAAAAAGCTGAACCTGTTGAAAAGCAGGAACCCTAAAAATCGTTCCCATTGTTGAGCGTAAAACCTTGGGGTTATACAGATCTACTGTTCCTTCTCCTAAATAAAACCCGCTCACTCCTACTCCTGCCCCGGACCTGATAATTGTTCCTAGGTTCCCCGGATCCTGCAGCCCATCAAGGGCAACCAGAATGGTATCTTGACCCTGAAGAACCTGATCCTCATTCCAAACAGGCATTTGGCTTACAGCCAGAATACCCTGAGGCGTTTCCGTATCAGCCAATCTAGCCAGGGTATTTTCCTGAACAGAAAAAAAGGGTATGCCTTGGGACCGGGCAAGATCAATGATCACTTTTCCTTTTTCCCTCTGCCAGAAACTCTCTGAAACCAGCAAATAATCAAGTTCAGCCCCATTGATAAATGCATCTTCAACAAAGTTGACACCCTCGATAAGAAAACGGTTTGTATTTTGTCTATGCTTTCTTTTTTTTAAATCCCGCGCAAACCGGATTGCCTGTTTAGCAGTTTTAATTTCCAAAAACAACTCACCTTGATAACCCTTATTTTATAAAAAAAGTATGGTTAGATAACCATACTTTTGACATACTTTTTTTCTATATTTACAGATTTCGTTTTGCTAGATCCACAAGATCGCCAAAGGCAGCCTCATCATTAACTGCGAGTTCAGCCAGCATCTTCCTGTTGACACCAACACCGGCCCTTTTCAATCCATTAACGAACTTGCTGTAAGAAATTCCGTGGTTTCTAGCTGCAGCATTAATCCTTGTAATCCATAGCTGCCGGAAATCCCGCTTCCGCAGCCTGCGGTGGATATAGGCATAGTTAAGAGATTTCATTACCTGTTGGTTAGCTACACGGTATACCTTGCTTTTTGCTCCTCGATAACCACGGGCAAGCTTTAAAACCTTCTTATGACGGCGCCGTGTAACTGGTCCACCCTTTACCCTTGCCATAATTGTAACCTCCTTTACTTTTACAGATAAGGCAGTAAACGCTTTACTCGTTTCTGGTCAGAGGGACTGAGAACCTCCGCCTTGCGGAGACGGCGCTTGCGTTTGCTTGACTTCTTTGCTAACAAATGACCCCTAAAGGCTTTAGAACGTTTCCACTTTCCGCTGGCAGTGCGTTTAAATCTCTTGGCAGCCCCTCGGTGGGTCTTCATCTTCGGCATTATTTAATCTCCTTTCAGCTATTCCTGGTTTCTGGGCGCCAGGACCATAATCATGTTTCGCCCTTCAACTTTAGGCTCTTTCTCCATGCTGGCTTGATCTTCCAGCTCCTTGTAAAATTTCAGGCACAGGTCACGTCCCAAAGCAGCATGGCTTATTTCACGTCCCCTGAACATCAAGGTGACTTTTACTTTATCCCCATCCGCCAAGAAACGTCGGGCATTCCTTACCTTGACCTGGAAGTCGTGTTCCTCAATTCTAGGCCTGATCTTAACTTCCTTGACATTGATGACCCGCTGTTTTTTTCGAGCATCCCGTTCTTTTTTGCTTTGTTCATACTTGTATTTTCCATAATCCATAATCCGGCAAACCGGCGGTTTTGCCTGGGGTGCTACCTCAACGAGATCCAGACCCTGCTCCGCTGCAAGGCGCATCCCTTCCTTAACCGGCATAACTCCAAGTTGTTGGCCATTACTGTCAATTACCCGGGCTTCCCGAACACGGATCTCCTCATTGACCCGTAAATCCTTAATAATTATCCGCCACCTCCTAGATTTTTAAAAACAAAAATTTAAAGGCGGGTTGGTCATCACTGATCCACCCGCCTATATACGCAGTATACCCCGGAATTGACCCTAGCAGCACTCTCATAGCCCTAAGGTGAGAAGCGAGTGGTTTCTACTTGTGATAAAAAGTATAACATAGTTTTTTCGCTAATGTCAACGAAATTAGAAGTTAGTCGTTAGTAGTTAGTGGTTAGTGGTTAGTGGTTAGTGGTTGGAAAAAGAATTGCTCTACTTTTCTGGCCAAACATCACCTATCTAAATATCAAAAGAGCGTAAAAAGGCAAACAGATGAATCGTTCCAATGCCCGCATGACTGAAACAATAAGGTAAGCCTGGCAGAAATAAATGTCGGGAACCGGAGGTTAGAGGTCGGAGAAAAGATGGACCCCTGTCACCTTAAAGCAATAAAGCAAGCCTGGCCCCGGTAACCGGTTAGGCTTTTTGTTCGATTTCTTCTTTTACGCTGTCCATGAATTCCTGCAAAGGGCATACCCCTTGATCACCAACGCCACGTTTCCTTACGCTGACCATTGCTGAGCTAACCTCTTTATCCCCTATAACCAAAAGATAAGGCACCTTTTCTACTTCACCCTCCCTGATTTTATAGCCAACCCTTTCATTACGATCATCAACTTCTACACGAATACCCTCTTGTTCCAGCCGGTGTGCTATGTCAGCAGCATACTCCGCATGACGAGAAGCCACAGTAAGCACCTTAACCTGTACTGGCGCTAACCAAACAGGAAAAGCCCCACCATAGTGCTCAGTCAGGATGCCCAGAAAACGCTCAATACTGCCGAAGATAACCCGGTGGATCATAACCGGCCGTTTTTTGCTCCCATCATCACTAATGTAAGTAAGATCAAAGCTTTCCGGGTTCACAAAATCCAGTTGTATGGTTCCACACTGCCAGCTCCGCCCTAAAGAATCCTGCAGGTGAAAATCAATCTTGGGCCCGTAGAACGCCCCATCCCCCTCATTGATCTGATAGGGTATCTCTTTCATCTCCAACGCCCTTTTCAAAGCATTGATAGCAACATCCCAGATCTCATCTGAACCCATGGCCTTTTCTGGTTTAGTGGATAGTTCCACCCGGTAAGAGAAACCAAATGTCCGATAAAAGTGATCGATCATCTCCATCACACCGATGATCTCATCAGTGATCTGCTCGGGCAGCATAAAGATGTGGGCATCATCCTGGGTAAAGCAGCGCACACGCATTAAGCCATGCAAAACTCCAGAGCGCTCGTGGCGGTGTACCAAACCAAGTTCCGCTATGCGCAGGGGTAATTCCCGGTAAGAATGAGCACGGGTTTTATAGTAGATCATCGCCCCGGGGCAGTTCATTGGCTTGATTGCATAATCCTGCTCATCGATCTGCAAGAAATACATATTCTCTTTGTAATGGTCCCAGTGCCCAGACCGCTCCCAAAGAGCACGGCTTAAAACCACCGGACTTTTGATCTCCAAATAGCCAGCTTGGCGATGCTCAGAGCGCCAATAATTTTCCAATTCTGTTATGAGAACCATCCCTTTCGGGTAAAAAAATGGAAAACCCGGCCCCTCTTCTGCAATACCAAAGAGATCTAATTCCTGCCCCAATTTTCTGTGATCACGGCGTTTAGCCTCCTCAAGGCGTTCCAGATATTCATCCATGTCCTTTTTTTTCGGGAAGGAGGTGCCATAAATCCGCTGAAGCATCTTGTTTTCCTCGCTCCCCTTCCAGTAAGCACCGGCTACACTAAGAAGTTTAAAAACACCGATCCTTCCTGTGCTAGGCAGATGCGGCCCTAAACAGAGGTCCACAAACTCTCCCTGTTTGTAGATACTCACCTGGGAGTCCGGAGGCAGCTCCTTGATCAGCTCCACCTTATAAGGCTCACCCTGTTCTTCAAAAAGAGCAATGGCATCTTCATGAGAAAGTTCCTGCCGAATTATCGGGTAATCAGCCTTTTTGATCTTTTGCATTTCCTCTTCGATCAATGCCAGATCCTCGGTTGTAAAAGGATGCTCCACATCAAAATCATAATAAAAACCATCTTCTATAGCTGGCCCAATAGCCAGTTTGACATCGGGAAAAAGACGTTTAACCGCCTGAGCCAGCAGATGGGCAGAAGTATGCCTGTAAACCGTCTGTCCCTCTTGATCAGCAAAAGTAAGAAATTCTACCTTTTCCTCGGGGCGTGCCGGCAAATTGAGATCCTTTAAATCTCCATTGACCCTGGCAACAACTGCTTCTTTGGCAAGTTTTCTGCTCAGCCTAGCTGCTACATCCCTCCAAGTAGTCCCCTCTGGAACCTCAAAAACACTTCCATCTTTTAAGATTACAGATATCATATCTCCTGATACTTTTTGGTCTGCCAACTTTTCTTCCTCCATTCAATTTAGAAATAAAAAAGACCTCATCCTACTATAGGGGACGAGGCCTTCCCGCGGTTCCACCCCGATTAGCGAAAAACTTTCGCTCTCTCGTGTTGCACAGGTAACGGTGTGCAGCCAAACAAAAAATCACAGGCTGGTATTCCCCTGACCTGATTACCAGAGGTGCTTTCAGCTACAGCGCCCTCCTCTCTGAGGTAAGTATCAGGGTACTCGGTCCTGTTTTGTTTCAACATCTGCTTTTGGCTGTAATTATACGCAACTAATGAATGGGTGTCAACAAAAAAACAATTTTATTTCTTTTTACTGCCGTAAAGATGCCGGCATTTTTCACACCCGGGGCAGCGGAGAACTCGTTCCTCGAATACCTGTTGGATAGTGCGCAGCTGTTCACATTCCCAGATGTAGTCTGATACATGAAAAATAATCGTTTCAGGAACCAGGGTAATCAGCATGCTTAACAGGTAATCTTTATAATTAAATTCCCCATCAATAACAGAAAATGATGGGGTACGGATATGCTCTTTCTGAATCACAAGACCCTTTTTGTCACAGATAAAAAAAGTCCCTTCCGGAGTTATAAAAATATGTGCCTCATCGATTTTAGGCTCCTGCATTTCTATAAAACACTGCAATAAACGCACAAACTCTAAATAATCCTTGGCTGCCATTAGCTCCTCCCCAGTTCTCTTAACAATGCGCTCCAATTGAGACCAATACCCCTGGAGACGAAACCGGGCAAACCCCTCGATATTAATAGTCTGGTATTCAACCAGATAATCATAAACATTTTGTAAGACCCTGTTTCTCCTGATTGTTTTTAGTTTATCAAGAGTTTCTAATGCACAGCTCACAATTTCAAAACGCTCTTGCGGCGAACAGTAATAATAGGTTTTCTCAATATAGTCCTTGATATAATTTGTTTCTAAATGATCAATAAATAGATCTGAGATCGCTTTAGCAACCGCAAACCGGCAGGCGAATCTCCGTTCTCCCTGTTTGTTATTTCGAGAAACCCCAACAATAAAAAACAACCATGGTGTATTCTCTTTCTCTTCAAAATGAACAATATCTTGCTCATCTGAAAGGTATTTCAGCTCATTTACCAGTCTTTCTCTTATTTCATCAACAAAGGAAACAGTACCTATGATAATTTGGGAGCTCAATCAACTCACCCCTTCCTGCTACCTTTTATCATATCCAATACATGATATGTTATTTGCGGAAGGTGTTTTCATTATTTATTAACTCTTCTACCCCAAATGTCATCCATTATCTGCCATAACAAAAAGGTAAGTCATTATATAAGAGACCACTCAAGCCGGTATTCTTGGTTTTATGATCATTAATATCGTTATAGCCATTATATGGTCCATATTTTAATATATTACCTTCTACTTAGTGCCCATAACCGGCAAAAACAAGAGCAAAACATGTAACGCTTTTCCTTGAGTTCCATATTATATATCACCAGTGTGCACGGGGCCACTACCCGCTGTACCCTAGAAAAAAACAATAAAGAGGAGGAATAAGTATGCCGATTACTCCAGGAAAATGCCCTCAGGTTGATGGGACACCAAACTGTCCGCCAGTTTCAGAGAAAGACTGTATTGAAGTTTTTAAAGTATACGACCAATGCGCTGGGGAAGAACTGCTGGGCAGGTGTGTGATAGCCAGCGATTTCTGTCAAACTCAATTACCGGCTGATGCGGTCATCACATGTGCTGTAGTACCAGGCTCTGCCCGCTGCTTTCATGTTGGTTTCGGAGAATTCAACCCGCCATTTTTTAGGCCAGTATTGGTACAAAATCAGTTAGATATAGAGGTTACTGTTAAGGATACTGCTGGTAATATTATTTGCGGGCCTTTTATTACAAGACTCGAAGGTATTTTCCAGGCCCAGATGTGGGCACCACCAGGAACCCTCGTACAGTGCCAGATTATTGGTGTCGGAGATTGTGCCTGCGACCTGGCAATAGATCCAAATACCGGTGACCAGCTAATTTGTTGCCAAGTAAAGGTCTGTAAAGAAATTCAGATAAAAGCCCTGGTCAAACTTCTTGTTCCCAGCTATGGTTTCTGTGAATTAGATCCATGTACTCCTGTACCACAGCCGACAATCTGTCCACCTGAAACACCGCTCTATCCACCCCAGCGCTGTCAAGAGCCGCCAGTAGTTATTCTTCAAACTGCAACTGATACCCCTATGGCAAACGCAACTGTTTCTATTATGCGTGCCGGTACAACAACCACAGCAGTTACAGATGACACAGGAACCGCCACCTTCACAACACTCGGTGCCATTGTAGCTGGGGATGTTGTCCAATTTACCGACACTGCTAGCGATAAGGTAGTGAGCTTTACCGTTCCACCTACATTCACTGACATAAATGGAACACTACATGACAGCAATACTGTTTGCACCATCCAGTTCACAAGAACAACGGGAACCGTATTTAACGTGTTTATTGACGGCATCCAAAACGGTACAGTCGATCCTTAACAGTAAACAAAAAAGGTATCAAACAAAAAAGTCCCTGGTTACAGCCAGGGACTTTTTTTTAAAACCCACTACCTTTAGATTATTCACCCTTTAGCCAGAGACGCCACCAAACAATAAGGCTGCCCTCTAAATCGGTAGCCTTATAAAAAATACTCTAATCAGTAGGTTGAACCTCAATGGTAACCTGAACAATATATCTAATATCACAATAAATAGGCGGTGCCCCGGAAGGCTCTATCTTAACCAGGTTGTCGCTGGCAGACGCCAAAACACCTGTAACAGAGGGGCATGCTATGGAAACAATAGTCACAGTAGCCCCTATATTTGCCTTCAACAATGTTAATAATCCGAGCGAAATATCCGCTGGAATTACAGTCATAATAATCCCTCCTCTTTATAAATTCCTTTTCATTTTTTAAATCAAACACAATCAAGGAACAAGTTCTATTCCACAAACTAATACTAACAGTTGGGGCATCATCAACAAGGAAGTAAAGCTACTTCACCATAATAAACGCCATCAATTGGAACACCATAATTTCCCTTGCCGCCTAAGAACACATGCCCCAGCCATATTTCCCTTACAGGCAGAGTTGCTCGTTCCCAACTATGTGTCAGAACATTCTCTGATCCGCGAAATAACATAATCTTGTTTTCACTACCATATACGCGAACATAAATATCTTCCCATTTGTCTGCAGTTATCACCGGCTTTTGACTGTATACGGGATCTTTGTTCATGAAATCATCACTATTAACGTCTTCCTGAAGGCCTAAACGCCCATTTTTGTCTAACACTACAGCAAATCCAGGTATTTTACTGTTATTAATGGGGTTTCCTAGCATGAGTTCTCCCAGTACTGTTGCATCTTTGTATTGGCCAAAAGCTCGGAAGTCAAACGAAGGAACACAAACCTGGAAATACCAAATATAATTCCTTTCAGTAGGTGTTTCGTCCTCAGAAAGCTCACGCTTGATGTAAGGAGCAGCCCACTGCGAGCTT
>JBASML010000211.1:0-18575 GCA_049656845.1 Syntrophaceticus sp. | reverse complement strand
CTACCCAGGACAGGTGCTGCTGGTGTCAGGCAGTGGACAGGCTCCATCAGACAATACAACACCTGCACCTTCTACACAGCAGTATACAGTACAGCCGGGGGATACACTCTATCTGATCTCTAAGGCTTACGGTACTACAGTAGACGCGCTCATGTCGCAGAATAATCTGTCCAGCACGGTGATCTACCCAGGACAGGTACTGCTGGTGTCAGGCAGTGGACAGGCTCCATCAGACAATACAACACCTGCACCTTCAACACAGCAGCAGTACACAGTACAGCCAGGGGATACTCTCTACCTGATCTCCAAGGCTTATGGTACTACAGTAGACGCGCTCATGTCGCAGAATAATCTGTCCAGCACGGTGATCTACCCAGGACAGGTACTGCTGGTGTCAGGCAATGGACAGGCTCCATCAGACAATACAACACCTGCACCTTCAACACCTCCCTCACGTGGTAACAACTATTCTTCGGAGGACAGATACTTACTTGCCCAGATCATTAGTGCTGAAGCAGCAGGTGAGATCTTTGAAGGGCAGGTAGCAGTCGGGGCAGTGATCCTCAATAGGATAAAAGACTCCCGGTTCCCCAACAATCTCAGGGATGTTATTTTTGAACCTTGGCAGTTCGAACCGGTACAGAATGGCACTATTTATCTTCCCCCAGTCTCTCTAGCTATTCGTGCTGCAGAGGCTGCCCTTGACGGTTGGGATCCAGTGGATGGAGCAGTTTACTTCTGCAATCCGGATACAGCACAAAGCACAGACTTCTTTAGAACACTAACCTATGTTTGCCGGATTGGAAACCACGTCTTTTATAAGTAACTTAAAACAAGAAAAGACCCCCTGCTAGAACAAGTAGGGGGTCTTTTCTTATTCTGTTAGTGCTTTTCTTCTTGTGAATAGATACAGATAAAGCAGCCCACCGGCAGCAGCTAACCCAAGAGCTACCAGTGAAGCCTGAATGGCACCACCTGAAAGCTGGGTATTTTCCCTGAAGAGCTCGATCACTGACCTGGATACCCCGTAAAAGATTAGAAAAAGGCTAAAAGACTGCCCTTGGAAACGAACACCCCGCCTTGTTACCCAAACCAAAAAGATAAAAATCAAAAAGCCTGCAAGCATTGAGTAAAGCTGTGTTGGGTGGCGCTTTAAACCATCAACAACTGGAAAAACAACCCCCCAGGGAACTGTTGTGGCTTTTCCGTAACAGCACCCATTAAGAAAACACCCAAAACGGGCAATTGAATACCCTAAAGCCGTTGCAGGAGCAGCAAGGTCCAGAAAAGAGAGAACCGGTATATGTGCTCGATACAGATAAATAACAACGGCAACAAGGCCTAAAACCAAGCCTCCGTAAAAGGCCAGCCCCCCCTCCTGAATGTATAAGATCCGCAAAGGGTTTTCTAGGTAATAACCAGGCTGATAAAGAAAAACAAAAAACAAACGCGCCCCAATAATACCAAAAATCACTCCAATGAGCACAACATCTAATACAAATTCAGGTGACTTCCCCTCTTTTTTTACCTGCTGCACCATCCAAACAGTTGCAGCTATAATACCTAAGGCCATAAATAAACCATAACTGTATAAATTTAGGCTGCCGATCCGGAATAATACAGGCTGCATATACACCGCCCCAGACTGAAAGTATTTGACTTTCTTAAAACAATCCACATATCCACAATGTTATCCACAGTTTTTGCAGATACGGCTGGGATAAATTAAATTTCATATCAAGTTATCCCCAAAACTAACAAGAGCCCATATCTTTATGTCAACTACATAAGACTAATATAATAGGACTAATATAATGCTGTTATTTTGCAAGATTCAAAGGATAGTTTGCACAAGCTTCAAGGTTGAGGGGAGCAAAGTCTCCAGCCAGGAAGTGATAATAACCGGCACAGGCCACCATCGCTGCATTATCTGTGCATAATTTCTTCTCGGGAAAATAAAACTTTAGACCCTCTTGGCCTGCTTTCTGTTCAAAAAGTGCGCGCAGTGTGGAATTTGCCGCAACACCCCCGGCAAGACAAACATCACGTACTCCAGTCATTTTTGCAGCTATAATCGTTTTCTCTACCAGCACCTCAACGACCGCTGCTTGAAAGCTTGCTGCTACATCGGAAAGAAAAACCTCTTTCCCCAGTTCTTCACTATGACTTTTTAAATAATTCAAAACAGCAGTTTTTAGGCCGCTGAAACTAAACTCCAAGTTGTTCTCTCCTAACCAGGCTCTGGGAAAATGTATTGCCTGTGGATCCCCTTGCTTAGCAAGCTCCTCTAGGGCAGGCCCACCTGGGTAAGGAAGCCCAAGAACCCGAGCAATTTTGTCAAAGGCCTCCCCCGCAGCATCATCCCGGGTTGCCCCAATGATTTCGTACTCCAGGTGATCCTTAAGGAGGATCAGGCTTGTGTGGCCTCCAGAGACAACCAGGCAAAGCAAAGGGGGAGTGAGTTCAGTGTGGGAAATAAAATTAGCGTAAAGATGGGCTTCCAAATGGTGTACTGGCATAAGCGGTATTTTTAGAGCATAAGAGTAGGCCTTAGCTGATGCAACCCCTACAAGAAGAGCACCGATCAAACCAGGCCCAACTGTAACGGCAATACCATCAAGGTCATGAAAACTAAGGCTGGCATCATTAATTGCCTTTTCCACAACATAAGTTATCTTTTCCAGGTGCTGACGGGAGGCAACCTCCGGAACTACTCCCCCATACTGCCGGTGAATGGCAATTTGAGTAGCAACAATATTGGAGGCCACATAACTACCATCCCGAACAACAGCTGCAGATGTTTCATCACAACTTGTCTCAATACCTAGTATCCAAGTACCTGGCATTTCTCCTAACTCCCTTATCCAGCATAAAAACTATCTATCCTCTTCATCATCAATCTCCAAATCATCCGGATTCTTATCCTTACCAACTTCTTCTTCAGGCCATTCATTAGCCACCTGTTTAACTTTCCTTTCACCCTGCTCTACTGTAAGGTTTTTACTTTCCCGCACCAGGGTCACCTCCTTGAAGTGATTTCCCTGATATTATGCACAAACCTTATATTAATTATTGGTCCGGATGCCAGGCCAGGCGTTCTAGGAGGCTTTTGGGGTTCATTTTTCGCACCTCTTTAGCGGGTACCTCCATTTTGACATCGAAACAAAGGATGTCACTTTCCTGAACATCCGGCAGGAACTGCCGCGGCCAATGTAAAACTATCCCCTCATCACTGAGCAAAACAATGATCTCATCACCTTCTATACGGTCAACAACCCCCCTGACGATCACTTTACTGCCTCCCCACTGATTCTTTTTCCTGCTTGAGATGTCGTAGCATAACAATAGCATCCTCATGAGTTTCTAAATAATAATTGCGGCGTATTCCAATTCTCTTGAACCCCAAACTGGTATAAAGTTTGATGGCAGTGCTATTGGACACCCTCACCTCCAAAATCATAGTATCAACACCATGCTCTTTCGAGTATTCTATCAAGGTCATCATCAGCAACCTGCCATACCCACGAGAACGGTAATCTGGGTGCACAGCGATGGTCGTAATATGTGATTCTCCTGCAAAAAGCCACATTCCAGCATAGCCTATCACTCGCTCCTGTTCTACAAGCACAAAATACCTGGCAAACTTATTGTTCAGTTCACTTAGATAGGCTTCTACTGCCCAAGGTGCAGGAAAAGAACACTGCTCAATAAGCAAAACCTGCTCAATATCTCTTTTCTCCATCAGACGAATTGTAACAGCACCAGTAATCTCTTCCATTTTTAACTCCGGTGCCGAATAGCCGGTGGCTTAACATAAAGTGCTTGCACCGCCCCAGGCTCCTTGCCCCCTTCCTTACTTAAGATCTCTGTACCTAAGATCGCAGTATAGCCAGCACGCGGCCACATCTGAACCGGACTAGCTAGAGATGCCCTATCATCAAGGTACTCGTGGAAGGAGTCCCAAT
This sequence comes from Syntrophaceticus sp., assembly GCA_049656845.1. GTDB lineage: Bacteria > Bacillota > DSM-12270 > Thermacetogeniales > Thermacetogeniaceae > Syntrophaceticus. The sequence goes on along the minus strand of JBASML010000211.1, from coordinate 14,610 downwards.
AAGTTTTGGCACCTTCTCCTGTAAAAGTTATTTTAGCACGCAATTCATCTTGCAGGCGCTGTGCCATATCTATCGGATTCAGCGCCAAGTAACTGCTTAATCGTTTAATACCCCCATGAGAACTTACATAAAAAGCAGTATAGACCTCATTCCGTCGAGCATTGAGAACCGGGCAAATCAATCCTGGCATCCCCTGTAGACCCCAAGCGAGAACATCTAAGGTAGGAACATCCGCTACAGGCTTATTTATTGTATGCGCTAATGCTTTGCAAGTAGCTAAACCCACCCTGAGGGAGGTAAAAGATCCAGGCCCCACAGAAACTGCAAAGCCATCAAGAGCATCAACAACAATCCCCAGTCCGGCTAAAAGCTGATCTATTATCGGCAACAGGTGCTTCATATGTCCCTGCTTTGCGGTCAAAGAATATTCTCCCAGAACCTGACCATCCCCGGCAACAGCCACAGAAATGACCGGTGTGGATGTTTCTATCCCCAAGACTCGCATTTTCTTGCCAACTCCTCAACAACTGTTTTATAGTGTTTACCGTGTGGGATAAACTTAAGGAGCCGTCCGGTTTCCAAGCCTGGCTGCTGGATCTCTACTTCCAGATAATCTTTTGGTAAAGCCTCTGGAATCAGGTTTCCCCATTCAATAATCACAATGCCCCCCCTTTGGGGGTATTCATCCCAACCAATTGCCTCTAACTCCTGATAGGACCCCAATCGGTAAAAATCACCGTGAAAAACCGGATATCTTCCCCGATACTCCTGAATGATCAAAAAGCTTGGGCTGGAAACAGCATCCTTAACCCCTAATCCAGAGGCAATTCCACGCACTATAGTTGTCTTCCCTGCGCCTAGTTCACCGGTAAGGGAAACAAAATCACCAGGACCAAGTAGTTTTCCTAATTCTCTGCCTATAGTTTCAGTTACCTCTGTATTTTGCGAATATATTTCCCACAAATTCTCTCACCATCCATAAAAAAGGCCCGGATACGCTTCCCGTTTCCCATATACTTTAGGCAAGCGTGCTTGATTGTTTTATACTATCCGGAGAAAATATAAATTTTCTTATATATAACTTATAAACTTATATATAATAGGAACTGTCCCCAGCGCACATTTGTTCATCCATTTATCTACCAAAATTAATCAATTAAAGGTGCAATATGAACTGACCTCCTGATCCCCGTAAAGATAAATCCGGGGAACCCGTTCACTGATCATACACAAGACCTCATAATTTATGGTCCCCATGTGACCCGCTACTTCATCCGCTGTAATCGCTTCTCCTGTCCCCTGGCTACCCAGCAGAACGACCTCCTCTCCTCGCTGCACACCAGGAATATGGCCAACATCTACCATCAACTGATCCATACAAACCCGCCCCACAACTGGAGCACGCTTTCCCCGAATCAGGACTTCTCCGCGGTTAGAGAGCAGCCTGCTGTAACCATCACCATAACCCAATGGAACAGTAGCAATGCGCGTTTTCTCTCTGGTGTAAAATGTTCTACCATAGCTGATGCTAAACCTTTCAGGTACTTCTTTTACAAAAGCCACCTTGGCCTTTAATGCCATTACAGGGCTTAGCTTTACCAGATCATGGCGGACATGGGGTGAAGGATAAAGACCATAGATAGCAATACCCGGCCGCACCATATCCATATGTGCAAGGGGCAGGTCTAAAACCGCAGCAGAATTGGCGCAGTGCCGCCATCTGATAAAAACATGGCGTGCTGCCAGCTGCTTGAGGAGCTGCTGGAACCTGGCAAACTGCTCATATGCAAATGTTTTGTCGGCCTCATCTGCTGTGGCAAAATGGGTGTAGATCCCTTCCACCTCTAATCCAGGGAGATGTGCCATGCGGCAGATGATCTCCACAGTTTCCTGGTTTGAATGAAAACCTAGACGCCCCATTCCGGTATCGATCTTGACATGCACCTTTGCTTTCTTTCCCATCTGATGGGCCACAGAAGCAGCAGCAAGGGCATCTTCCCAGGTAAAAATGGTCTGGCTGATGTTATTTCTAATGACCTCCGCAATATCATCCACCGGTGTGTAACCCAGCACCAGTATAGGAGCCCTAATCCCCTTTTCCCGCAGCAGGAGAGCCTCCTGTAGGAGTGCAACCCCTATCCATGATGCCCCATTCTGAAGAGCTACCTTAGACACAGGTACAATCCCATGTCCATAGCCATTAGCTTTGACAACAGCCATCACCTGAGCGTTTGCGTCTGTTACCCGGCGAATCTCACTGACATTATTGCCCAAAGCTTTTAGATCGATTTCAGCCCAAACGGGTCGTTTCAATATGCCTTGCGCCCCCGTTCCTCCAAAGCTGAAAGATTTTCAATAACCACAGGTATTTCCTCTAAGAGATCCCCGGCAATCATCCCTGCAGCACCTTTTTTATCTGCAATCTGATCAGCTGCCAGTCCGTGGATAAATACACCACAAACTGCTGCCTTTTCTGGAGACAACCCCTGTGCCAGGAAGGATGCGATCAATCCCGCAAGCACATCACCTGTTCCTCCTGAAGCAAGGCCTGGATTTCCAGTTGGATTGATAAAGAGAGGGCTCCCTGGTCCTGTAATAACTGTCCTATTCCCCTTAAGAACCACAACCACACCCCATTCCCTGCTTGCCTGCGCCGCATACTCTAGGCGATTCGACTGGATTTCTGAGATGCTTACCCCGCAGAGGCGAGCCATCTCCCCGGGGTGTGGAGTAAGTATCCAATGTTTCCTCTGTTCAGCAAGGGGAGCAGTTGTTAAAAGATACTTCTTCCTGGCAATGATATTGAGAGCATCTGCATCCAAAACAAGAGGAATTCTTGTATTCATCAAAAGATCCTCCAGGAATTCTGCTGTTTCCGCATCCTGGCCGAGTCCAGGTCCCACAGCAAGCACAGTTGCTTTTTCTAAAATCTGTTGGATAGACTCCCTGCATGTACTAGAAAACCCACCGCCCCTACTCCCCGCTGCTGGATAGGTCATGGTTTCGGTAAGCTTGACAGCCGCAATAGGGTAAAGCTGTTCTGGAACTACAGCGGTCACCAACCCCGCCCCACCACGCAGGGCAGCATTGCTGGCCAGGGCAGCAGCACCTGTGTAGCCCCTGGTACCACCAATAACCACAACATGGCCGAAATCACCCTTATGTTGGTCAGGCAGACGCATCGGCAGCTCCCTGGCTACCATCTCCTTATCAACCAGATAATAATCTCCTCCCTCTTCACTTTTCAGCTCCGGGGGAAAAGAAATATCTCCGACAACTACTTCTCCTGTGTACTGTGCTCCAGGGCTTAGATAAAGCCCGATCTTAGGCATACCCATTGTAACTGTTATTACAGCTTTAATACACTCACCAGCAACACGCCCGGTATCTGCTTCCAAACCTGAGGGGATATCTACTGACAGTACAGGGTTTCCTGTTTCATTAATCATTCTAATCAGAGAAACCAGGGGTTCCCGGGGAACACCCTTAAAACCTGTCCCAAAAAGGGCATCCACAATCAGGTCAGTTTCTTTTATTGTTGTTTTGATGTCATTGATCAGGCCAGGCTGTAGAACCTGATAAGGCAGTCCCATATCATTAATGATTTTAAAATTTACCGCAGCATCACCACTATAATTTTCCGGGGAGGTAGATATTATAAATTTAACAAGAGCCCCCCTATTAAATAAGTGACGCCCTACAACAAAACCATCCCCCCCGTTGTTTCCAGGACCCGCAACAATAACAACTTTCTTCCCTTGAGGCTTACCCCTAAAACAACGATTAACGATTACATCGACAATACCCAGGCCGGCATTCTCCATCAAGATCAACCCAGGAATCCCATAGCGCCTTGTCGCATCAAGATCCATTTCCCTCATCTCAGCTGCTTTGACAAGCCGCATCAAAACCACCTTCTTTGTATAATATGTTTTAGCTTTTCTCTCCCAGCACCATGACTGTAGCACAGGCATACTCTCTACTATGGCTTAAGCTCACAAGAACATCTCGAATACCGTTTCTATCTGCTTTTTGTGCAGTATTTCCTAGCAGGTTGACCATGGGGCGGCCACCATCCATATAAACTTCCACATCTAACCAGGGAAGTATCTCACCAGGGAGCACTGAACTACAGGCCTTCCGTACTGCCTCCTTTGCTGCAAAACGAGCAGCCAGAGAGGCTCCCGGCCGCCCCCTGTCCATACAATAAGCTATTTCTTTTGGGGTAAATAGGCGCTCTAAGAGTCTCCCGCGCCTTTCCAGTGCCCTTTCCACCCGAACAATCTCAATAATATCAATACCGATTCCTAAAACCATATTCTCACCATAACACAAATATTGGCAGCAAACAAGCATCTCCGAGCTCTCTAGTTATTGACAGCAGAATCCACTAAATTAGGTGCTACATCCCGGACTTCCGCATCATCTCTTTTTCATCAGGTGGCCCCTTTAGGGTCATCTCTCTTTATTTCTTTTGTAATTCTATCAATCCCGACTATTTCCTTTAAAACAACCAGTTTCAAATTTATATATTAAAACGAAAGTCGATGATATCTCCATCTTGAACAACATAATCCTTTCCTTCCAGGCGAGCTAAACCCTTTTCCTTGATCTTTGCCATATCCTGCATTTTTTCCATATCATCGTATTTAACAACCTCAGCCCGAATAAAACCACGCTCAATATCTGTATGAATCTTTCCTGCAGCTTCTCGCGCCCTGGTTCCCTCTTTGATAGTCCAAGCCCTTACCTCATCAGCACCTACTGTTAGAAAAGAGATCAAACCCAGTTTCTTGTATATGGTTCTGGCGACCCTCTCAATACCCGGTTCAGTAATTCCCATCTCCCCCAGGAATAAATCTCTTTCCTCTGGTTCCAGTTGCGCTATTTCAGCCTCCAGCTCAAGGCAGATGGCAAGCACAGGGATATCTTTTTCCTGTGCATAAGCAGCAACACTCTCATCACCCTCGAAACTGCCCTCACGCAGTTGGTCTTCATCAATATTAACTACAATGATCATAGGCTTTGTGGTTAAGAAACCCAATGATTTGACAGCCTGCCATTCTTCATCTGTAAGGCCAGCCTCTAAAAGAGGCTTTTCCTCATTGAGAACTGCCTGGCAGTGCTGGAGTGCTCTTTGCTCAACTAAGGTTTCCCCCTTAATCTTCTTACCTGCGGCGATTCGCTCCAGCCTGGTTTCTACCATCTGTAAATCCGCCATAAATAGCTCTGCATTAATGGTATCTAGGTCACGTACCGGGTTCAGATCCCCATCGATATGAGGAACATTTTCATCCTTAAAGGCCCGAACAACATGAATCAGTGCATCCACTTCTCGGACAGCAGCTAGAAAAGCCGCTCCTGTTCCATGGTTTAAACCAGGAACATCAGTAACCTCCAGCACCGCCGGGACAATTTTCCTGGGATGATAAATATCCGCAAGGACATCTAAGCGGTGATCCGGAATCATTGCAGTGCGAACATTTGTTTTAGTACGGCTGGTATACGCAGTTGTCTCTTCTTCTCCTTTAGTCAATAAGTTGAATAGTGTTGTTTTTCCAACCAAGGGTAGTCCGATAATCCCACAGGTTAGAGCCATTTAACTTTCACCTCGCTACAAGTATATCACAGCAGATAGAAGATAGAAAAAAATTCCCCATCACTAATAATGGGGAATTTTATCACCCTAAACTTAAAAAATCAGGCCCCTTTACTTATTCTTGATCCGCTCAATTGCATCCACCGGACAAGCCCTGTAGCAGCGTCCACACCGGATACAGGAATCCTCATCAATGTCAAAGAACGCCCCTCCGTTGTAGCTTATCTGTACAGCACCACTGCCACCCTCATACTCACATTCATACCAGCAGGAAGCACAGTCCATGCACAACTCCTGTTGGATTTTAAAAGTAAATTTATACTCCTTTTTCTCTTCTGCCATGATTTAAAACACCCCTCCTTTCCATAGCATTCGAAACTAATCTTTATTTTTAACTTCGCCGGTAGCCGACAAAATCCTGCTGCAGTGAATAAACTTCTTTAGATAAGCCTTCCTTCCTCTTGAGCGCGTATCCTTTTAAATTCCCTGGTCTCTGACACCACAACACCTGACAAAACAAGTAAAGCGATCAAGTTCGGTATAGCCATCGCCCCATTAAATGCATCAGCAATATCCCAAACCAGCCCTATTTTCAAAACCGCTCCGACAAAAACCATAAAACAGAAGATAACCCTGTAAATTTTAATACCCTTGAAACCCGTAAGATAATAAAAACACTTTTCACCATAATAAAACCAACCAAGAACCGTAGAGTAGGCAAACAAAATTAACCCAATTGTAACCACATAACTCCCTATACCGGGAAGAAACAAGTCAAAGGAGCAGCTTGTCAAGACAGTTGCTGTGGCCTCCGAAAAACCAGAATAAAGATCGGCCATAACCAATAATACCCCTGTAATAGAGCAAACAACAATTGTATCAAGAAAAGTACCACTCATGGAAACCAATGCCTGCCGGCAAGGATGATCAGTTTTTGCAGCTGCGGCAGCAATGGGGGCGGAGCCAAGACCCGCTTCATTGGAGAAAACACCCCTGGCCACACCATAACGGATGGTTGTGCCGATCAATGCGCCAAAACCCGCATTCACTTTAAATGCGTCATAGAAGATAACCTTCAACGCATGCGGCACAAGGTTGTAGTTATCAATTATAATCAGAAACCCTGTTGAAATATATAACACTGTCATCAAAGGTACCAGTATACCTGTTGCTTTTCCAATACTCTTAATTCCCCCCACAATAACCAGAGCAGTTAAAAAGGCCAAAATAAGCCCAGTAATCCAAGTAGGGACACCAAAGGTATTATGCACATTACCTGCTACAGCATTAGCCTGTACCATATTGCCGATACCAAATGCCGCCACTGCCCCAAATAACGAAAACAACCAGGCAAGCCACCTGCAGCCCATTCCCCGCTCAATGTAGTACATTGGCCCCCCTACCATTTCACCCTTTTCATCACTAACACGGTATTTAACAGCTAAAACCGCCTCACTGTATTTGGTAGCCATCCCGACAAATGCGGTAATCCACATCCAAAATACAGCACCTGGGCCGCCCAGCACCACAGCTGTCGCAACTCCCACGATATTGCCGGTACCGATGGTGGCAGCAAGAGCTGTCATCAGAGCCTGAAAGTGAGATATATCCCCTGGAGAGCGGCGATCCTGCTGTACAGGCGAAAACGCAAGTTTGAGTGCATAGGGTAGAGAGGGAAACTGCAGAAAACGAAGTCGCAAACTTAAAAATATTCCTGTACCCACCAACAGTGCCAACATCCAAGGTCCCCAAACAAAGCTATTGATTACACTGATTAAATCTGCGAACACATCCATCTTTTCCATCCACCGCTCTCTGTTAAAAGATATACTCCAGGAGAACTTCTAAGATTTAAACGCATTCCAACTTCTTGCAACTACGGTTAAACCACCATATTCAACATTATTAAATTGTATGGGATAAGCCCCCCCTTAGAACAAATAATGATCTAGATTGGCCCCACCCTGTAGGTGAAAAAGCATGGCATATCAAGTATAATAGCAACAGATTGTACTTTGCCTATCACCAAACAAGGAGGAAACACTTTGATACAAATTATTACTGACAGTGCTGCAGACCTGCCGCCGGAAATAATTGAGAAGTATAACATCCATGTTGTGCCACTTACAGTAAATATCGATGGTCAAGAATATACAGATGGGGTCGATCTTTCATCACAAGAGTTCTACCGTAAAATGGCTGAGGCTAAGGAGTTACCTAAAACATCCCAGCCCCCTGTGACTGCTTTCATCAATGTTTTTCGTAACCTGGCATCCAAAGGGGAACTGCTCTGCATCAATATTTCCTCAAAACTAAGTGGCACCTACCAAACAGCTTGCTTGGCTAAGGAAATGTCCGGCGTTGATGTGGAAGTTTTTGATACCTGGGCTGCTACACTAGGACAGGGGCTCCAGGTCATCAAAGCAGCGATGTTAGCTGAAAAAGGGTTTTCCCGCGCAGAAATCATAAATAAACTGACACAATACAAAAATAACATGACAATCTTAATCCTATTGGACACACTGGAGAACATCGTCAAGGGGGGAAGATTAAGCAAATTCCAGGGATCTCTTGCTAAACTGCTCAACATCAAGGTCTTATTATCGGGTGTTGAAGGCGCAGTGGTAATGCAGGAAAGGATGCACGGAAGGAAAAAAGCACTCCAAAGAGTAATGGAGATAATAAATGACAAAGTTCGGGAAACAAAGGATATTCCAATTAAAATGTTCAGTATCTCCCACTGCAACAACATCAAAGACGCGGAATTTTTAAAAAATCAGATTATGGAAAAGTACAAACCCTGTGATGTAATCATCAATGACATGGGGTCAACAATAGCAACCTACGCCGGGCAAGGCGGCATGGTTATTTCTTTCTAAACCAATTGGAAAAACAATCTTCCCTTTTGGACATCATAGGCAATCAATTTTTGGTCAAAGAGGTACTTGAGAAAAGCAGAAACAGTAGAGAAAATAATATGGTACTCCATCAAGTTTAAAAATAAACCATTATTGATCACAAGTTGTTCCACCAGGTCTTCTCTAGACATAGGCTTTTTCAGGAGTTCCAGGATCTGCATCTGTATCTTCTCCATATTTTCCAGGTTCCTCTTCACTAAATAAGGCAAAGTCTCTCTGGTGAGCAGCCCCTCATCATGGCTGATCACAAAATAGTCAGCATCGATCTCCAGTAAAGAATGCATCGTTTTGATGCTTTCTCCAATGTCAAAGAGATAGGGAAGGCAGTACTTCTCAAGGGTAGAGGTGCTAAAGATTGAGTCTCCTAGAAAACACACCCTATCGGGAGTAAGAATACCGATCTGCCCTTTTGTGTGGCCGTAGAGTGGTATAATCTTAAACTCCTGTTCACCGATTTTTTGTATCCCCGTCTCCAGGTAATGATCTACGGGAAAGCAACGGGGGCTGCGGTCCAAACCCTTTAAGGGGCTTGCAGAAAAAAACAGTGCAGCAAGCAGATAGGGATTTTCCATGAACGGTTTCTCCGGCTCTGATGCATACACTTGACACTGTGGATAATTTCTTTGAAAATATAGGTTGCCACAGCAATGATCCAAATGAGTATGTGTGTTGATGATATATTTTAGATGGAGGTTGTTTTTCTTCAGGGTTTCATCGATCGTTCGTGCTTGTCCACTGGTAAAGCTGGTATCAATTAAGAGACAGTTATTGTCCGTAAAAACATAAACACCGACATTTGTAGAAGCCTTAATATAGTAAGTTTTATCCTTTACTTTATCAAGATTCATTCCAAACACCCTGTATAATCATAACAATCTCTGCCATAAAGAACAAGAACAGAAAGGGATGATAATGTGTTGGAAGCCATTATTTTTGATCTGGATGGAACCCTTATTGATTCCATCCCTTTGATCAGGTTAAGCTTTGAACACACCTTCAACCAACTTGGTTTACCCTGGGGAAAAGGAGAGGTATTAAACACAATCGGTTTACCACTTCGTGATGTGGCTAAACATTATGCTCCTGATCATGTTGAGGAATTTTTGGCAGTTTACGCAGAATACCAAGTGAAAACCCAGAAAAAACTCTTAAAACCCTTTCCCCAAGCCAAGAAAACCTTGAGTCATATACAAAAAAAAGGCTACCGCACAGGGGTAGTTACATCCAAACGCCGCAAAGCCACCAGTGAAAGCCTATCCATAACCGGGCTTGAAAAATATTTGGAAGTAGTAGTGACAGTAGAAGATGCCAGCAAGCCAAAACCAAACCCTGACAGCTTACTCAGCGCTCTGGAGCAGTTGAATGCCCATCCGTCCCAAGCCGTCTATATCGGTGACAGCATCTATGACATCATCACCGGCAAAAATGCGGGGGCCGCCACAATAGGAGTAACCTGGGGAATAGCAGCAAAAAATGACTTAAAAAAACAGCAGCCAGACTTCCTGGTCGATTCCTGGGAAGAGCTGCGTTCCGCCATTAATGACCTGAGCAGCTAACCATTTGTCACCTGCCTCGGGGACAGTTCCCGCGGCAGGTGCAGATAAAAAATCTCTTATCTACTGATTACCCTTCAATTTGTATTGCAGAAGTCAATGCCATAATCAATTCCTCCCCACTCCTGCGACGGCGCAAATAAAGTGAGCTGACCACCACCGCATTGAGAGGCAGCGGAATATAACTGCCATCTTCATCCCTCTTTTCCTTTTCACCGTAATAGGCAATGGCATGAATCACATAATACTCCTCCTTGTGTTTCCCCAAATAAAGCATCACATGACCGGGGAAAAACAGTAGTGAGCCGGAGGGGAGTTGATCCAGCAAACACCAACGTTGCTGTCTATTTACGCCCGCCAAAGAAAAAGTCTTCCCTGGCAACATCATCTGTTCTCTGGAGTTCCGTGGAAACTGAAACCCGAAGCAACGATAAATATCTCTAACAAAAGCCGAACAGTCCCTAGATTTAAACAAACCTCCCCACCCATAGCGTTCCCCTTGCATTTTAAATGCCTGCCTGATTACCGCTGCATTAGTATAGGGTAGATACCCAATAGATACATCACTGACACGGGGTACTAGTGCCAGTTTGAAGATCAGTTCCCCTGCTCTACCCCGCACAGGAAGTTTCACAACATAACAGCCCTCTGGAGACTGGTTGTCAATCACCTCCGGAATCTCATCCTGGGAAGCCAAAGGAATCTTAGCACCCATCATAAATTCCAGCTCAGATATCTCCGGGGAGTAAGGATTGTAACCCAGCCGAAGTTTGCTTGCGGTCACTAGCAAATAGTGATCTGTTTGAAGGTAGTCTAGCCAAGTCTGGCGAGCAGCCACAACAGCCAGGTCCTCAGCAGGCACCCACCCCCTACAAAAAGAAACCTGCACAAAACTCCATTTCCCGCTTTTGCTTTGATGCAGTATGATTACCGGTTCTGCCGGGTCAAGAGTAGTTTCTTGGAAGAGGTCGAATTCATTATCTGTGGGATCATCAGTTACAAACATCTTGCTGGGAAAAGACCTGGTGCTAGTGCCTCTGATTGAATATGCAAACTGTACCTTAGTAACTTTCTTGACACCATTAATATTCATCTCCTCCAGCAGGTCATCAAAAAATGATTTCTCAATCTGCTGCCCTTGATAATAAAGTTTTTTTTGTGGAAACATCTTCTGTTTTATTGCAGCCTTAATGTGATCACCAGGTATCATCTCCTGATGTACTGCAAGATCCTGAACAATCTGGGGCTGTCTCTTCCGCATATCCTGATTAAAACTGGCAATTTCTTCTCCACTCATTATGATCCTTTCCGGGTGAGCTATCTTGCGAAGCCAGAACTCTGCAGTATGGCTATCATCAAAATACATCAATATCCCCCCTGGGGCCTGCACTTTTCAGCAGGCTTTCTTTATTTTTTTTCTTAATTGCCACCATTCAGCTTAAATGCACATGTGGCTGACCCAATGCACACAATCTACAATTTATTAAGATCAATATAAATGAATGCACAAAAGTTAATCCCCAAAATACTCTGTTGCAAAATAAAATAAAATGCTGTAATCTATTTATTATGCTGTAAGGGGCGTTTAGCATGACTTTAAAAACAGCTTTGATAAAAGGGCTACGAGAAGGAATTAAAACCACATGGAGACTTGCAAAACCGATCTTGACTGTATTTTTTGCTGTTGCCATCCTTCAATACACCCTGTTATTACCTTGTATTGCTCAGTTATTTAATTCTATGCTTGGGTTAGCCGGCCTCTCCGGGGAAACCGCCATTGCTCTGGCCAAAGTAACATTTGTTATCATTTATACCGCAATTGCGGTTCTCATACCCCTGATACCGCCTTTACTCCTGGATATCAGCTAACTGTGTTCGCATTTATGTGCTGCATTTGCCACAGCATTCCCATAGAAACGTAATAAGCAACCACCTTCTTATTCTTGGTGGAAATTATCTTCGGAGTTGCTTATAGGGCTGGGCTGATCATCTAATCGTGCAAGCAGGTGAAATATCCACTAAGAAAAGTCACTTTATTTATACTGTATCTGGGGATGACCCTGAACCGTTTCCGATAACCCCGTAACATTAGATAATATAACGTCGGCCCTTGTTTTGATGATTAGATAATACCATCTGAATGGCATGGGGGCCTATCCTGAAAACTATTCGAAGCTTAAACGGAGGTCTTTTACATGGATGAACATTCTGCCGCTAGTACAATTGATGAACCTATCGTTAAAAAGGAAACCAAGAAAAGCCGGATCAATCTAGAAGGATCCCTGTGGAAGGAAATCCTTATCTTCGTTCTCCCCTTGATGCTCAGCAATTTTTTAAACTCAATCAGCGGCACCATCAGCAGCATCATTCTAGGCCGCATGATCGGGGTTTCAGCTTTAGCTGCTGTTTCAGCCTTCTTCCCTGTTTTTTTCTTCCTGGTATCTTTTATAATCGGTATCGGCGGTGGTAGTTCTGTTCTTATCGGCCAGGCATTTGGGGCACAGGAATGGAAAAAGGTAAAGGTAATCGTAGGAACAACATTGACATCTACTTTTCTGCTCGGTCTGCTTGTGGCCATTCCCGGACTGCTTTTTACCCATAACTTATTGGAGCTGACCGGGACACCGGCAGATATTATAGAAACATCTGCCGGTTTTGCACGCATTACTTTTTTGGCTATGCCCGTGCTCTTCCTTTACAATGTCTACACCACATTCATGCGGGGATCCGGGGATTCCACAACTCCCTTTTATTTTCTTTTGATCAGCACAACTTTAAATATTTTACTTATTCCTGCCCTCGTTGTGGGATGGGGTTTTCTACCTGCCATGGGAGTCAATGGAGCTGCCCTGGCTAATGTTATTTCTGGCCTTTTCACCTTTGTGATTTTTCTTATTTACTTGAAAAAAGTAAATCACCCATTGCAGTTGGATAGAGAAACCATACGCCATCTACGGATCGATTGGCCCACATTTAAGCTCTTGATCCACATCGGCATCCCCACCAGCATCCAAATGGTTATGATCTCGCTCGCGGCTGTGGCAGTCATATCTTTTGTAAACGTTTTCGGTTCTAATGCCACTGCTGCCTTCGGAGCAGTCAACCAGGTCGTCAGTTATGTACAAATGCCTGCCGGCAGTTTAGGAATGGCAATATCCATTTTTGGAGCCCAAGCCATCGGTGCAGGGTACAACAAAAAGCTGAATAAAATAATCAGAACCGGGGTATGGATGAACTATATTCTTGTGGGAATTTTTGCCCTCTTGACCTATCTTTTTGGCCGTCAAATTTTATCTCTCTTCCTCACAGATATCCCGACTTTAGAGATGGCATATAAATTGCTGACGATCACTATTTGGAGCTACCCCCTCTTCGGCAACACCAACATCCTGGCAGGCATCATGCGATCCAGTGGTGTCGTCCTCTGGCCAACCCTGATTGCTATTTTCTCCATCTGGGGAGTTGAAGTGCCAGTGGCCTATATCATGCATCAAAAGATCGGCCTTGAGGGTGTCATGTTCGGTTTCCCGGCAGCTTTTATCGCAGGCCTTCTTCTTCAGTACTGCTATTACCACTTCATTTGGAAACAGAAAGAACACGCCCGCCTGGTTTAGAATACAACAGAGAAGATGCAGCGGAAACACCTGCTGCATCTTCGATTTTCTAGCAGTAGCAGTACAGAGACTGCCACACAGATTTTAGACGATAAAACACCCATGCTTATAGGCGGGGATGATGCCAATGTAACATCCACTAACGAAACTCCTGCTAGCCGCTTTTTCTTATTTCACACAATTTCACACAAAAAATACCCTTGCATTTGTTATCCAAATGTATTATGATAATAGTGTCATGAAAGAGTTTGGAAGAACTAAAAGATCTTGCGGCCTCCTGTATATCAAAGGACGAAAGACTAAAAGTAATTCCGCTTTTTGCATGAAAGATTTGATTGAAAGGAGGCGCAAAGTTACTATGGAAGGTAAAGTAAAATGGTTTAGTGCCGAAAAAGGCTATGGCTTTATCGAGCAAGATGAAGGTGGCGACGTGTTTGTTCACTATTCCGCGATAGAGGGTGAAGGTTTTAAAACCCTTAACGAAGAAGAAAGAGTAGAATTTGATGTCGTTGAAGGCACCCGCGGACCACAGGCAGCCAACGTTGTTCGCCTGTAAACTATAACCAAAAAACTTCATCCAGTTTTGCTGGATGAAGTTTTTTTATTTCTGATGATAAGATAGCAGTAGCAAACAAAACACTGCTGTAGTTGCAATGGTATGTTTTTTGCCATCAAAGTGTCAAAGGGAAATATCAAAACAACAGTAGAAACCATGACTGTACTTACTGGTTGAATGTTAGAAAGGAAGATCACCCTGACCCTTCAGAAAACAAGAAAACAAAAACTAACTACTACAGTACTTAACTACCTGCGCAAAGCCCACCCAGACGCAGGGCCTCAACTGATGTTCTCTAATCCCTACCAGGCACTGGTAGCCACCATCCTTTCTGCCCAGACAACAGATGAACAGGTCAACCGTGTAACAC
>JBASML010000210.1:0-2789 GCA_049656845.1 Syntrophaceticus sp. | reverse complement strand
TAATCAAAAGTAAGGTCACAACCCCATGCTATTCCCGTGGCAGTTCCTTTATGCAAATCAACTGTAATGGTTACATCACTTTCCTGCAGGATGGCATCCGCACGCTTCTCATCAAAGGGAAGCCCTCTCCCCTCAGCAGCTACTAGAATATCTCCCAGATAAACATCTACCATATTCGGATCAAAAACCACCCCACAGGCACCGGCTGCGGAGAGTACCCGCCCCCAGTTTGTATCCTCACCGAAAACGGCGGTTTTGACTAAACTGGAACTGGCTATTGAACGAGCTATTATACGAGCTTCCTTTTCACTGGCAGCATTCTTCACCTGGACCTCCAATAGTTTAGAGGCTCCCTCTCCATCCCGGGCGATCATCTTTGCAAGCTCCACACATACAATATAAACCGCCTCCCTGAAAAGGTTAAACTCCGGCTGATCAGCGGAAATGAGAGGGTTTCCCGCCTGCCCATTGGCCAGAGTCACCACCATATCATTGGTACTTGTATCACCATCCACAGTGATATTATTGAAGGAACGGTCCACCGCCCAACACAAGGCAAGTTTCAGTGCCTGCTGCTCTACACAGGCATCAGTTGTAATAAAGGCAAGCATAGTAGCCATATTGGGGTGGATCATCCCGGACCCCTTAGCCATACCCCCTACCTTTACTTCTCTGCCACCTAGATTAAATTGAATAGCATACTCCTTTGTCACAGTATCCGTCGTCAAAATAGCCTCTGCAGCAGCCCCACCCTCTGTGGAGAGAAGCCTTGCCGCCTCTTTGATCCCGGATTCTATTCTTTCCATAGGAAGATATTCCCCGATCACACCGGTGGAGGCAACAGCCACATGTTCCACAGGGATCTCCAGGGCGTCACCCGCCAGTTTCGCCATCATCCTGGCATCAGTAAGCCCCTGCTCCCCGGTACAGGCATTAGCAATCCCGCTGTTCACCACAACCGCCTGAGCCGATCCCCCGGACAGGTGCTTCTGTGTCACCAGCACCGGGGCCGCCTTGACCTGGTTCTGGGTGTAGACCGCAGCTGCTGTAGCAGGGATTTCTGAATAAAGAAGTGCCACATCTCGCTGCCTATTTTTACGCACACCAGCTGTAACTCCTGCTGCTAAAAAACCTTGTGGGGTGGTCACACCACCCGATATCTCCTTGTATTTTAATTGTTGGGACAAAATGACTCCTGGTTCCCCGGACTATCCGGCCTCTTTTTTAAGGAGGGGCAGCCGATTTTTGGACTGCCAGAACACAGGCACCTCCTTCCTTTGCGTCTTAGCAAAATAAATATCTTTCATGCCTGTAAATTAAGGATAAATGCCCGGCTGTTTCAACCCGGTATTCTCCGGAAGGCCAAACATCAGGTTCATATTCTGTACCGCCTGGCCTGCCGCTCCCTTGACCAGGTTATCGATCACTGACACAATAATTGCCTGCCTCTCAGCAGCGACAACACCAAGGAAGCACCTGTTGGTTCCCAGTACCCACTTAGTCTCCGGCAATTCTCCATCCCGGGCCACCTGTACAAATTCCTCTTCGGCATAATAATTCTGATAAATCCGGCGAAGGCTGGAGGTGTCCAGCGAGCTGTTGAGCCTTGCATAAACTGTACTCAGAATACCCCTCGTCACCGGAATCAGGTGGGGTGTAAACACAACACTGACAGTGCTCCCAGCCAGAACCCCGGCATAATAGGCGATCTCCGGTGTATGCCGGTGTGTCCCTACACCATAGGCCTTTGTGTTCCCTTCACATTCGCAAAAATGACTGCCCAGGGCCAAGGCCCTTCCGGCACCTGATACCCCGGATTTGGAATCAATGATCAATGATCTCAGGTCAACAAGACCGTTCTTGAGCAGCGGTGCCAGGGCAAGCAGGGCACTGGTGGGATAACAGCCAGGGTTGGCTACCAGCTTCGCCTTGCTAATTTTTTGCCGAAAGAGCTCCGGCAGGCCATAAACAGCCTCAGCCAGCAGTTCCGGCGCCCCGTGCGGAGCTTTATACCACTTTTCATAAAGCGAGCTGTCAGGCAGACGGAAATCCGCGGCTATATCGATCACCCTTTTCCCCTCCTTCAGCACCCCCTGGGCTGCGGGTGCTGAAACCCCATGGGGCAGTGCCAGAAACACAACATCCGAACGGCGAATCAGTTCCGGCACCCTCTCCATATCCAGTATCTCCAACTCAGCATACCCCCGCAGGTGAGGAAAAACCTCATCAAGGGTCGACCCCGCAAAATCCCGCGAAGCTGTGATTATTTCAGTTACCTCCGGATGCTGACAAAGAATTCTAACCAGCTCCTCGCCCACATACCCGGTAGCACCTATGATTCCCACACTCAATGCCATATCTGTCTCTCCTATTATTAATATTAATCCTCTCTGCCAATTAAATATGCACAAAAAGTGAAATGCTGTGCTCATAATGCAAGCACCGCATTGGGCATACTGCCCCTTGAGAAAATGATTTCTAATTATTATACGCTGTTATGAATATTTATGCAACACCCAAAAAATAATATGTGGTGACTGTCACCAAAAGGCCGAATCTGTATATACCTGTCTATACAAATAACACCTTCCGGTGACTCTTTTCCCAACCACTAACTACGGATGCTAACTACGGATGCACTGGGAACTGTCCCCCTTGCACGTGATGGAGTGTTACCTATCTGTTGAACCATTAGTGTTACCCATGTCTTGACAGAACTTCAACAACTAACCACTAACTTTATTCCCACTTCCAGCCTCCCACTTCCCACTTCTCAATTCAACCTCCCA
>JBASML010000209.1:0-1604 GCA_049656845.1 Syntrophaceticus sp. | reverse complement strand
AGTTTAGTCAGGTGGTCAAACCGCCCTCCCAGGATCGAGCCCTGTCCCGCTGTGCTCTCCAAGAGGATGGTCACCTTGGAATTATCAGTTCTTTTCAAGACTTCATTGAGAGCAATGGTGATGCGGTTCAGCCCTACCTCTTCCCCTGCACCGGTGTGTGCACCCGGGTGCATGACCAGGAAAGGTATTTCCAGGGCAGCGCAGCGCTCTACCTCTACAATAAGTGCATCCAGGGATTTCATCCACAGGTCCTCATCCGGAGAGGCAAGATTGATTAAATAGGAGTTGTGGGCAATCACCGGGGATATCTGTGTTTCCTGAAGCGTTTGCTGGAAGAGGGTAATATCTTCAGCAGTAAGTGGTTTTGCTTTCCATCTGTTGGCATTCTTGACAAAAATCTGGATTGTTTCACAGCCAATCTTTTGACCACGCAAGACCGCCTGATACTTACCTCCTGCTATAGACATGTGTGCTCCAAATGGCATAATATTGCCCTCTTTCTTCCCTAGGCGCAGAGTCGCCTATTTCGTATTTGAATCAGGGCATCACGGCTGAACGTATTATAAACGGCTCATGAACAGCCCGATCCATTTTTGTTTTACCGTTTGTTCCAATTTATTTTCGGATTCTAGCTAAGCCTTGCTTCAGGCCAGTTTTATCTGAGGTGGAGTCTTACTCGACCTCTGTCAGTGCCATGTCAAGGTTGGAGATCATTTCGTCCACATTATCCTTATTGATGACAAGCGGAGGTTGGAAAGCCAGGACATTTCTCATGCGGCCATTTTTGCCGATGATGATCCCTTTGTTTTTCATTATTTCTAAAATGCGGTCCACCTCTTCAAATGCAGGTTCTTTACCGTTTTTAACCAATTCTGCTCCCTGCATCAGCCCGATTCCGCGCACATCTCCGATCAATGGGTGTTTGTCTTTCAGCTCCAGCAGTTTCTCCCGGAGATAATCTCCTAATGTGGCTGCATTCCGGACAAGCCCTTCCTTTTCAATGACATCTAATGTAGCCAGGCCTGCGGTCATAGAGACTGGGTTTCCTCCCAAAGTAGAGGCACCAGGGCGGGTGTAATGGTCGGCAATCTCCGGAAGGGATGAGAAAACACCGATTGGCACCCCAGTTCCTAATGCCTTGGCCATGGTCATGATATCCGGTTCTACATCCCAATTTTCGATGGCGAACCACTTGCCGGTACGCCCGAAACCGCTCTGAACCTCATCGACGATGAGCAGTGTGCCGTATTCCTGGAGAATCTCCTTTAAGCGTGGGAAATACTCCGGTGGTGGGGTGACGATCCCCGCATTACCCTGGATCGGTTCGATGATCAGTGCTGCTACTTCACCAGAGGTAGAGGTTTCGATCACCTGACGAACCTCTTCAGCACAGGCTATATCACAGGCAGGGTAGCTTAAGTTTAATGGACAGCGATAGCAGTAAGCGTTCGGCACAAAGGAGATTCCCCCTGCAGGATTGGGATCAGTGCGCCAAAACCGCAAGCCAGTCAGGCTCATGGTCAGATAAGTACGCCCATACAACCCATCCTGTAGGGCTAAAAGCTCACTCCTGCCTGTGGCGATTTTGGCAAGCAAGACAGCCC
>JBASML010000208.1:0-5654 GCA_049656845.1 Syntrophaceticus sp. | reverse complement strand
ATGCGCCTGATTTTTGACAGCCTGTTGGAAAAGGACGAAAAAGGATATATCAACTGGCTCGCTGAAAAATACGAGATCAAAGAGAATGGAAAACAGTATCTGTTTACAATTAGAGATGGTGTCAAATGGCATGATGGCAAGCCTTTAACAGCTGAAGATGTCAAATTTTCCTTTGAGTATGCCTGTAAATATCCGATGGTTTCTTCTACAATTTCCGAAAATGACATAGAAAAAGTGGAGGTAGTCGGGGACCGGCAGGTTCTGGTTACTGTAAAGAAACCCAGTGCTGTTATGCTCGGCAATCTCGGAACATCGCGGATTATTCCCAAGCATATCTGGGAAAAGGTAGATAACCAGAAAGAATTCCTGGATAAGGAAGCTGTAATCGGCTGCGGACCCTATATGCTTACAGACTACAGCAAAGAACACGGAACCTACCGCCTAGAAGCATTCAAAGACTACTGGGGACCAAAGCAGAGGGTAAAAGTAATTGAGTATATACCGGTCAGCGAGGAAATCCTGGCTTTTGAGCAAGGAGAAATAGATATAACAGGAGTTACCCCTGATGTGCTGCCGCGTTTTGAAAAAGACCCCCAGTACAAGATCGTTAAAAGCCCTGCATTCTGGGGATACCGTCTGTTATTCAACATGGGGGAAACCCCGGTCTTACAAGAAAAAGAACTGCGGCAAGCTTTCTGCTATGCCATGGATAAACAAGACATGATCGATAAGGTGCAGCGCGGCGCAGGTGTACCCGGATGTGCCGGTATTCTACCCCCGGACCATATCATGTATAATTCCAAGGCTAAACAATACGACCATGACCCCCAAAAAGCTGAGGAGCTGCTGGTGAAATTGGGATTTGACAAATTGGAAAACGGGGTGCGCGTCAACAGCAAAGGTGAGAAACTTTCCTTTGACCTGCTTGTAGGTGATGAAGTGAGATTGGCTGAAGTGCTCAAGGAACACTTGGGTAAAGTAGGTATCGAAATCAAAGTGCAGGGTGTTGACGGAAAAACCAGGGATTCCCGAGTCCAGGATAATAAGTACCAACTGGCAATCACAGGACACGGGGGTTGGGGTAATGACGCCGATTATCTACGTGAACGCTTCAGCTCTGAAAAAAAGGCCGGTGGAAGCATCTCACCCAACCTAACCAGGCTTAAAGGATACAGTAACCCCGAGCTAAATGAGCTCCTGGAAAAACAATTTGAAACCTTAGACGAGGATAAGCGAAAAGAGCTAATTTTTAAAGCACAAGAACTGCTGGCAGAAGATGTTCTAGAGATTCCCCTTTTTTATACTACAGGTTATACAGTTTACAAACCAGCGAAGTACGATGGCTGGATGTTCATGTTCGACCACCACTCCTTAGAACACAGCAAGCTGTCTTATTTGGAAAGAATTTAAAATTCACTGTTACTGTAGAGGTTTAACAACTTGCTTTGAGCCTTTGAGCTAACGCAAGTCTTTTATCTAGAGGGGGTTTGTTCTCTTTTGAAAGGTTTGAGGAACGCTAAACTAGGAGAATACCTTTTAACAATATTGATTGTGGTCACCCTCAACTTTTTGCTACCCCGGGCGATGCCCGGGGACCCCTTCCTTTTTCTCTCCGGGGAAGAAGCAGGAGATATAGTGGTCTCGTATTCGGAGGAACAGAGGGAACAATATATGGAATTTTACGGTTTAAATAAACCTGTGGTCAGCCAGTACTTTTCTTATCTATCAGAGCTTTGCCGCGGAAACCTGGGATTCAGCCTCTACTATAATGCACCAGTCAGCAGTATTATACTAAACCGGCTGGTCTGGACAGTATTTCTCGTGCTCGCAGCAGTGCTTTTCAGCACACTGATCGGGGTGGCTCTCGGTTGTATCTCTGCCTGGCATCGGGATAAATGGGTAGATAAAACCCTATATACTCTGATGATCACCATCTCGGAAATACCTGCCTTCTTACTCGGCCTTGTCTTGCTCTTTACCTTAGCTGCGGGGTTGGGACTGTTTCCCCTATCAGGAGCAATGACTCATTTTGCCGACTACCAGCATTGGTGGGATAAGCTATATGATATCTTGCACCACGCATTCCTTCCCGTAACTGCCCTGGTCATCGCTCGTATGGGTGGAATGTATCTGTTATCAAGAAACAGCATGACTACTGTACTAGCTAAAGATTACATCCGCACAGCTCAAGCAAAAGGGCTGCAACAAAAGAGGATCATCTACCGCCATGCACTAAAAAATGCCCTGCTTCCCATTGTGACACGTATATTTTTAAGCATCGGCGGCATGGTGGGAGGAGCCATTCTGGTAGAGAATGTTTTTGCCTATCCTGGTTTAGGCCTCCTCATGCGGCAGTCGGTGATGTATCATGATTATCCACTGATCCAGGGTATTTTTCTTGTGGTAACAATCTTTGTTTTGTTAGCTAATTTTACTGCAGATCTGGTATACGGAAAACTTGACCCGCGCGTTGGCCAATTAGGGGTGGCAGAAAAATGAGCAAACAAAGCATTCAATTTAATAGCATACAATGTATTTCCCGGTTTAAGCTCTATCAAGTAATCAACAATTTTTTATCTTGGATTCAAAGAGCATGGAAAAAAACTGCCGGTTTTATAAATAAATTTTCACTATCAGGGAAAATAGGGCTTACTATATTAGGTTTAATTTTTCTAATGGCCTTGCTGGCTCCCTGGATTTCCATTCACCCTCACCGGGTGTCCTCGGGTCCGCCCCTCATACCACCATCATGGCCGCATATTTTAGGCACAGATGAACTGGGTATTGATTTATGGGCACAAATCTCCTATGGAGCAAGAGTCAGCCTGCTTGTAGGAATCAGCACAGCCCTGTTAGCGGGTTTTGTCGGAGGGGCAGTAGGAATAGTTGCAGGATACATCGGTGGTTGGGTGGATAAAGTGATTATGCGGTTGGTCGATATCATGATCGTTCTGCCTGACCTGCCGGTGATGATTGTGCTGGCGGCATTTTTCGGGCCAAGCCTGTTTAATATCATCATGGTGCTGGTGCTCTTTTCCTGGGTTTCTCCTGCAAGAATCGTAAGGTCACAGGTGCTGATGCTGAAAGAACAAAGCTATATCAAAGCTGCGGAGATTTACGGTGCCAGCCCCTGGTATCTGTTATGGAAACACTTTCTCCCAGAGGTGTTTCCCCTGCTGGCAGTCAATATGATCAGGCTTACCGGAAGGGCAATCGTTGCCGAAGCCGGGCTCTCCTTTCTGGGATTAGGGGATCCCACTTCGAAAAGCTGGGGGTTGATCATCCACCACGCTACTAGTTTTAAGGGAATTTACTACACCGACTTCTGGAAGTGGTGGCTGTTTTACCCGTGGCTGTTCTTAATGTTAATGGTTATTTCCCTGGCTTTTGTCAGCCGTGACCTGGAGCGTATTGCTGACCCCCGCCTGGGAAAAGCATAATACATACAAAAGGAGAGATTTATTTTATGAGTGCAGAGAAACCTTTGCTTGACATTAGAAACCTGTCAGTTACTTATATGGCTGCTGACCCACCGGTAACAGCGGTTTCCGATATCTCCCTGCAGGTCAAAAAGGGAGAAAGTTTAGGGATTATCGGGGAATCAGGGTGTGGAAAATCTACTCTGGCTCTATCCATTATGAAGCTGCTTAAAAATGTGCATATTGAGGGGGAAATTTTTTTCGAAGGTGTAAATCTACTTGATCTGCCTGAACAGGAAATCAGGAAATACCGTTGGAATAAAATAGCTCTCGCCTTTCAGAACTCCCTTGAAGTGCTTAATCCTGTGCTTACAATCGCCGAGCAGATCGGAGAGCCCATCTGGGCTCATGAACAAGTAACAGCTGAAGAAAGCAATCAAAGGATTATCAAGGTTTTAAAAATGGTCGGCCTTGACCCCGACTGGCGAAATGCTTACCCCCATCAACTCTCTGGTGGGATGAGGCAGCGTGTGCTGCTGGCCATGGCCCTGATCTGTGAGCCTGAGTTATTGATCGTTGATGAGCCCACTACAGCTTTGGATGCAGCCAGTAAAAATGAAATCTTTCAACTTCTGCTGGATCTACAGAAACAATTGGGCTTTGCCATGATCTTGATCTCCCATGATGTGGCTTTCGTTTCCCAGCTCACCTCCCTGGTGATGACCATGTACTCCGGGCAGATAGTAGAGTACGGTAGAACTTCAGATGTGCTGAAAAACCCCATGCACTGCTACACCAGAGGGCTGCTTAATTCCTCTCCCCAGTTCTTCAAATTCAAGGACCTCTGGGGCATCAGCGGAGAACCGCCAGGAGAGGGTAGTCCGCCAAAGGGCTGCCCCTTTGCACCACGCTGCTGCCAGTCTTCGGAAAGTTGTGGAAAATCCAGGCCAGAACTGCGCTATGTCGCCCTGGAGCACCAGGTGGCCTGCCACAAGGGAGGGATTGAAACCTTCCTCAAAGCTGAAGGGATCAAGAAAAAATATAGGGTTGGTCAAAAGGTCATTGAGGCAGTGAAGGGTGTAGATCTGGAGATCAGGAGTGGTGAGGTTGTCGCCCTGGTAGGCGAGTCTGGTTCAGGAAAGTCAACCCTGGCTCACACCCTGGTAGGGGTTCTCTCCCCTGATGAAGGCAATGTCTTTTTCCGGGGAAAGAAGGTGGAAAACCACTGGGCCACCAAGATGATCGGGGGTATGCAGATCATCTTTCAGGATCCTTTTTCCGCCACCAGCCACAGAATGACGGTGCTGGATGTGGTCAAAGAACCCCTGGACATCATGAAGTGGAAAAGCACAGAAGAGCGGGATGAGGCAGCATGCAGGGTACTGCAGGCAGTACGCCTTCCTGTGACCCCGGATTTTTTGCAGCGCTACTGCTACAGCTTAAGCGGCGGCCAAAGGCAGCGAGTAGCCATTGCCAGAGCCCTGGTCACCAAACCAAATTTGGTGATCGCAGATGAGATCACCTCTATGCTCGACCCCTCCAACCAGGCCAATATCCTGCGTGAATTAAAAGGGCTCCAGAATAAGTTCGGATTTGCCATGCTCTACATCACCCATGAATTACACTTAGCCCGCAAGGTTTCTGATAAGGTTTATGTGATGCACCAGGGTGAAATCGTGGAAAAGGGCAGTTCCAGCGATATCTTCGAAAAACCGGAGCACCTTTATACTAAACAGCTGTTTAAGGAGGCCTTCAGTACAAGCGGGTAGCGGTTTAAAATACAATTCATTCCCCATTTTTTTCAGCGGAATAATCCGCTGTTTTTTTTGGTGGTTCAGTTGGTTCAGCATGAGGCGGCTCTCTGAAGAGATCAAACAAAAATACCACATTTCCCCAGGTGACAGGCACCTGGGGAGAAATGGTATTTAGAGTCACCTCATCACTAGAGTGCTAGTGTGCCGTTGGATGTCTTGAGCAGCTTGAAGATGTGCTCCTCATCCCCGGTCAGGGCATTTATGTAAACTAAGAAGGTGTCCCCCTTCATCTCTGCCTTGAATTCATAGGTTAGCACCTCATGATTACCAGATGTGGGAATGACCGCCATCCGTTCTGCCTTTACTTTGAGATCCGGATTCAGCTTGTCGCGTGCCTCTCTCATGCTGATTCTGGGCTGGGGAAGATCCCGCTTGTGGTGAGACATCAGAAAGCCTAAGGCATCATAGGTTAGAATCTGTC
>JBASML010000207.1:0-4603 GCA_049656845.1 Syntrophaceticus sp. | reverse complement strand
GCCTTCAGCTGTTCAAGATTCCTTTTCAGTGTAGCAAGGTTCTGGCTCACCGCGAACGCTCCTTTTCCAGGAGGTCCCAAGGGATCAGCTTACCCGTCTCCTCCAACAAACTGTCCATCTCCTCTTTCAGAGAAGAGATCTTATCCGCCAATTCCTCGGGTTTAACCCCGTGCTCCGCAGCCTTCTGGTAGAGTTTTTCCCTCTGCTGCTCGAGTAACTCCTATTGGCTTAAAGCCCGCTCCCTCAAGTCGCGGGATTTGCGCAGGGCATCTTTGAGGTAATTAATTTGTTTTTCATACTGTATCTGCTCCTTCGCTCCTGACAAAATAGCGCCCCTCCCTTACTTATATTCATCTAACACTCTCTCCACTGCTTCCTGCTCGAGGTCCCCAAAACAAACCGGGCACTTCCCGATCCTCAGCAATAACTCCTGAAATTCTTTCAAATGTCTGTTGATCTCCTTTTGATAGCGTTCAGCTGCCAGACAGGAGCCGCGGTATGCCTTTTCATGCTCCTGCCACTCCAGCCATAGCTCCCGGTAAACATCCCACCTGCGCCTAATCTCCTCAATATCTGCCACCTTTTTTTCCACTTTTCCTAGTTCTTTGGTTCTTTCTGTGATACACAGAATTTTATTTAAATAGTGAGTTATGTTCTTCAGATCACCGGCAATTAGGCTAAGTTCCCTCCACTCTCGGAAAAGAGGGTCAACCCTCTGCAGATACTCACCCACAACAGGCACCTGCGCGGTATCTTTGATCACCTGATCAGCCTGTTTAAGCTGCCGGTTTACCTGGCAGATCTCCATATACAAGCTGACGAGATTGCGGTATTCCTCACTACACTTTTCCAGCTGCCGGCATCCCATTTCCGCCTGGTTGAGCTGATCCATTGACGCCAAAACCTGCTCAACCCCCGCTAGAGCTCTTTTATTCTCTTCCCATTCACTCTTGATAGCTGTAAGTTCCTCAATTTTCCCAGCAGCATCCTCTATCTGGTGGACAAGAATACCAATCTGTTCGATCTTTTCCTGCAGCTGCGGAAGGTGCTCATAAGACTTAAGTGCTTCGGAAAGCTGCTGCAGTTCATCCTGGCACCGCTTCTCCTGCTCCCCTAAACGATGCAGTTCTGTATTCACTGACCTTTGGGCCCAGTCCAGGATGTGAACACCTCCCAGTTGCCCAATCACCTTAGCCCTAATCGCCCCATTTTCAGCCAGCAAAAAGGGCCCTTCCAGCTGTGCTCCCAAGTTTAACTCCACTTTACTGCGCTCGTCAATCACAATTTTCCTTATTCCAGTGGTTTGGATGACCTCTACAGGGACATCGTTCCCGAAACCCTCGAAAATAAGTTCATCCTCCCCAGGTCTCTTTAATAGATACTGGTTTTTCCCGGTTGTGCTCCGCAGTCGGGTAACAACACTTCCATCATCCATTTCCACCTTTACCTGGCAAACTTTCGACCCCACCCGGATGAAGTTAGCCCCCCGGGGTTCATTATAGAGAACCCACCTCAATGCCCGCACTAGAGCAGATTTGCCGAAATCAGAAGGCCCTACAATAACATTAAGTCCTGGGCCGAACTCTACTTCTGTGTGTTTATGAGACTGAAAGTTATCGACAATAAACCTTTTTATGCTGTTCATGACTCATCCTCCCCCCGGGCCAGGGCCTCCTCTGCTAAAGAAATCCTTCGCAGTGCTTCTTCAACTACACCTGGAGGTAAATTTTCTGCTGCTGCAATTTCCCCCAACAGTACTCGGACATCAGTACGTTGATAGGAACCCGCGGCCTTCACCTCTGCCAGGTACCCGGCTAACTTCTGCTCCCGGAAAGCGGCTTCTTCCTGACGCGACCTATCCAAGACATCTTCCCCTGGTGCGGCACTCTTCAGCCTGATCTTCTTATAGGTCGGACAGCTTCCGGAAAGGTCTATAACCACCACCTGCACTGGTCTTTTCATCTCCTGCTGATGATTGGAGAGGCGCACCAGTGCCCCTGGGTTGAGGAAATACTTTCCATCCTTTTCCGTATCAGGAAACCCCAAATGGTTGTGTCCAGCCAAAGTAAAGTCTGCCTCAGTATCCCAGATCTGCTCTATCAAAGTATAAAATGCTCCTGGAAAAAGGGCGCGCTCTAGGAGCATCCCATGTACCATGTGAATGGCGTAGTCACAATCTTTTTTCTTGATCATATAGTCCAGATGCCGTTCGCGGCGGTCCATCTCAAAATGATATCCCTGCCCGGTCAGCTGCACACGCAGGCCATTTTTCTCAAGGTAAATTGGCTCTTTCCCTAAGAGGTGCACGATCCCCAGCCTGGCAGCAAATCCAAGCATAGTTCGAGGAAGGGTTGCAATATTATGTCCGAAAAGATCATGATTGCCTGGAATGGTAAAGACCGGAACTGAAAACTGCTGGTAGATCTCCAGGAAATCTGCACAAACACTGATGGCAGGAGCAGGAACATCAAAGAAATCCCCTCCGTGCAAGACATAGTCCACTTCCTGTTCCCTTGCTATTTTTACCACTTCTTGGAGCTTATGCGCCAAAGTTACAGGAAAAATGTCCAACCTATTCTCTGGAGTAGTACCTCTTTTATGGTCATCAGTAAAATACAGAAAGCGCATACTCATACCTCCCAGGTACCTATTACCTGTTTCTATAATCTGTATAATAAACTATATAAATAAATTCGGCTAAAATGGCAACAATCATCATCTATAAACCATCCATCTTTTCTCAAACCCCAACCACCAATTGGACATCCGAATCAGATATCTACTTATTATAGGTAAATCCAAAAGGATCCTTGACCTTATTCAGTTTACCTTCTGCTACCAGTTCCTCAAGGGATTCTTGCACCTCATCTATAGTAACAGTACGATTTAGAGCATTTTCTATATCTGGGAGATAAAGGCTGATTTGCCCTGTGTGCAGCGGGAGGAAATTGGTGATTATTTTATAAAACTCCTCATCTACACCACCAAAATCATTTTCTAATTCGGTAAAGGGGTTAACTGTACGAGGAGCCTGGGTCCAGGCACAGCGGATCCTTACCGATACTGTTCTTCCTACAACCGCTGATGAAACAAAGGCAGTGCCTGATGAGAGATAAGGAAGCCTCCCCGCCTCCTCTCCGGAGATATCAGTTTCCTCCTGGATTACCTTGATATCACTTGCTCTAACCGTACGAAAGATGATCTTGGTGTTGAGTTGAGCAGTAATGGTTTCATCTAATAGAGCCGGGCGCTGGGTGGCCAATACCATAAAAACCCCATACTTCCTTCCCTCCTGGGCTACCTCACGGAAAATACTGCGTGCAGGAGAAACGAACTCGATTCCGCGGCGGGCAAAATTATGGGCCTCATCGGTCACTATAATGAAGGGTGGAAACTTGTCTCCGGGTAGATCACCACGCTGGATAGCATCCAGGTAGTTACGCCGCATCCCATAGAGCTTTCTTATTAAATAAGCACTAAAAACAGTCAACAGCCAGATGGGTCCCCTGATTACCGTTAGGTGCCTGCGGTTGAGTGCATTTATAATAGGCTCAATGTCTTTTTGGAAGATCCCTTCCCTATTCAGGCGGTGCAGCCGCCAGCGGATACCCCGCAAACTGCTGGGGTGCCCTGCCTGGCGGGCTAAAGTTACGATCTTCTTCTCGTAAGCCGAGTGTTCCCCGTAATTTTTGCGGATCTCTGTAAGGGTTTCCTCCTCTTTCTCCGCCAGCCCAATGCAGTCATCAAGTTTCTTGGCGAAACTTATAAAAGAGTCCTTTCCCTGGTGAATGGTTTTTAAGGCGTTGTCCATACCCTCAGTAAACTGCCCTCCTGCAGCCGTAAGCAGGGAAACCAGATCATTGCTGGTTAGGTCTTCAAAACTCACCCCGGTATCTCGACCCACAGTTAGAATCTCCGTTCTGGCCTGATATTTTTTGGCCCTAGCCTCATCCATCCCTTCGAAAGGAGTGGCAAAGCTCATCTCATAATGAGGATCAAAAACCAGAGTGGGTATCTGCTTTTCCAGAAGTTCCTCCAGGATCACCCTCATCCCAAAGGATTTACCAGAACCCGACCCCCCAAAAATACCGATATGGGGGTACTCCTGCATAGCATGGTGATCAAAAACAAAAGGCACACCACGCTGGGGGAGTATCCCTTCCCCTTTTTTGTAGAGTGGAGCAATCCCCTTCAGTTCCTCCGGCAGTGTCTCCTGCATATCCTCGGTTCCTAGAATAACTCCCAGGACAAGCCCAGTCTTTACCGGACAGGATAGCAGGAGATCCTCAACCTCAGCAAACGAAGGCAGGTGCACATCCGCCCCTACTGCCACTGGATAAGGGATATCACTCAACACCCGCACCTTCGCCAGGTGGATGGTCTCTTCACCTAGGTGAAAACCCACTTGTTCTAGTCCATCCCAGACAGCGGGATCGATTAATGGGCTGCGCTCCATAGTAAGGGGAAGAAATCTATTAAAAGATTTAGTCTCTACAACTTCACCACGGGGTTTCAGTTCCGGGTCATCGATGACTAGGATCTCCCCTATCCGGAATTTCCGCTCCCGTGAAGCCACATAGATATACTGCTGGGTTGTCACTCC
>JBASML010000206.1:0-1785 GCA_049656845.1 Syntrophaceticus sp. | reverse complement strand
TTTATACACAGCTGAACAGCCTCATCTGAACTGGCATGAGCCATTACCTTGAGGCCATGGGCTCGGGCAATCCTTACAATCTGCTTAAGTTCCTTTAAAGTAAACTGGACCCCGCCAACCCTGCTGTATTCTTTAAAACTGACAATACCGGAAACAAGCACCTTGACCTGGTTGATGTCATCTTTTAAGAGCCTTTTCATGACTTTAGCAAGTTCCCCTGGGGCAACTCCGGTCCCCAAAAATGAACCATAACCACCGTTTTTACGCAGGGCTGTTCCCGAAGCCATAATCAAGGGTCCCTTTAACTCCACATTATTAACCATGTCACGGCAGGCAAGTCCGATACCCCTTCGATCCCCACCATCTCGGACAGCAACAATGCCGTGGGCAAGGTCGGAGACGAGTTTTTTCTGGAGCCCTTCAGTGACACTTAGTTCCTCCCGGTGTTGCAATTGACTGTTCAAGCCATTAAAAGCCAGATGAACATGACAATCAATCAACCCTGGGATTACTGTCAGGTTATCAGAGGAAATAACCTGACAGTTCTTCTTCCTGCCTGCCAAACCCTTTTTATGGTTTACAGTTTGCCTCTCCATAAGCTGAACCTTAGCATCCCAGATATGTATTCTTACATTTTTCTTGCTATGCAAATTTATGCCTGAAAATAGCGCACCTGCATTGATTACTAGGTGGTCATGAGGAGATAGCTCAATCAGCTGCAACAAACAGCACTCCAATCCCAACTGCATCATAAAAGGTAATATATCGATAAATTAAAAGATTTTTTCACAGATCTCCCTGACTGACTTAACCGCCGGGCTATCATCAGGAAGGTCCAGCAAAGGTTTCCCGTAAAGGTCATATTCCGTCAGCTTTTTATCATAGGGAATAACGCCCAGCAGCTTCAAGCCCGAAGCCTCTATTTCCTCTTGAAGAAGAGTAATGTCATCAATCTTAGTGATAATCAGATGTGCTTCCCCAATATCGAAAGCCAAGTTTTTAGCCAGTTCATAGATCCTGCCGGCGGCGCGCACTCCCTTTACTGAGCCATCAGAGATAACCAGCATAGTGTCCACATCCTGGATCGTCCCCCTGCTGATATGCTCCAACCCAGCCTCATTATCAATAATCATGTAATCGTAGTCGTTTTCTAACTCTATAATGCAGTTCTTTAAAACCGCATTGGGAAAACAATAGCAACCTTCCTGCCGGGATGGGCCCATCACAAGCAGGTCATATCCATCAGATTCGATCAGAGCCTCCTCAGCGAACTTGGTTTTGATGTAATCTTCCCGTTCTGAATCAGCAACACCCTTGGCTTCTTTGATGGACTCCACAATGTCGGAAAGTGTTACTCTCAACTCCACACCTAAAGCCTCATGTAATGTTGCGTTAGGATCCGCATCTACAGCCAGAACCCTACCCTTATTACCTGCAACCAGGTTCTTAACGATCAGGGAGGCAACTGTGGTCTTGCCTGTTCCCCCTTTACCGGCAAGAGCAATATGTTTTGCCATTTCATTAACCCCTTTCTTATTTAATATCGTATCCCACAAGCCCGAGAGTCAACCACTCCCCGGGTTATAGACATGCTTTCTTCTTATCTTATCATTTTTGTCGACATTTTGGGAGGACAGAAGAACCGAGCAGGAAAAACAACTGCAGTTAGCGTATATTGGAAAGCAAGCAGCTCAATGTATAAAGGATGATATTATATGACCAATACCCATCATAACCTACTTAAAAACGCAGAACTTATCTTGAAAAAAAATTTTGTTTACCCCT
>JBASML010000205.1:0-2453 GCA_049656845.1 Syntrophaceticus sp. | reverse complement strand
GACCACGATGCTGCCCCTCTCATAAATCGTTCCTGCCATCGTCATAATTTTTCCGTTGATCAGCGCAAGCAATGGCCTATTCCTCCTCTATAAAAATTATCAGCCCCGGTCCGAGCCGGGGCCGGATAATCTAATATAATACAATGTTTTAATAACTGTTTCAGTATTATTCTTGCTGCAAACTTCTCAAGATGCCAAGATTGTCTTTATCTTCCTTTAAATCTGGGCCCTTTGGTGTTTCCAAGATCATGGGCAGACCAAATAATTCAGGGTTGTTAACAATCCAGCGAAACCCTTCTAGGCCTATCCTGCCCATGCCAATATGTTCATGGCGGTCGCGCCTGGACCCTAGTTCTCCCTGGGAGTCGTTCAGGTGAATTGCTTTTAGTTTAGATAAACCAACAATATGATCAAATTCTTTGAATGTTTCCTCACAGGCCTTCGCTGTGCGCAGGTCATAGCCAGCGGCAAAAATATGGCATGTATCTAAACAGACATCCAACCGTTCAGGGTAGAAACTCTCATTGAGAAGTATAGCGAGATGTTCAAACCGTCCGCCCAGGATTGAGCCTTGTCCTGCTGTGCTCTCTAAAAGGATAGTAACTTGGGAATTTTTAGTTCTTTTCAAGGCTTCGTTGAGAGCAATTGTAATGCGGTTTAGCCCTATTTCTTCTCCAGAACCGGAATGTGCTCCTGGATGCATGACCAGGAAAGGAATTCCCAGGGCAGCACAGCGTTCAATTTCTACGATCATTGCCTCCAGAGATTTCATCCACAGGTCCTCATTAGGGGAGGCAAGATTGATCAGATAGGAGTTGTGGGCCACTACCGGAGAAATCATCGTTTCCTGAAGGGCCTGCTGGAAGCGGCTAATATCTTTTTCTGCAAGCGGTTTTGCCTTCCATCTGTTGGCATTCTTGACAAAGACCTGGATCGTCTCACAGCCGACCTTCTGTCCACGCCAGACAGCCTGGTCCATACCTCCTGCTATAGACATGTGTGCTCCAAATGGCATAGTGCTGCCCACTTCCTTTCTATGGCAATAATTTGCCTATTTTAAATTCGGCTGCCATCATCACTGCTTCCCCTAGCGTGTTAGATACAAGAATAATCACCATGTCACACCTGGGTGGCAATAGAACAACCATGACAGTGTCTGACACAGGATAATTGATGAAAATGCTTATTTGACACTTTAACATTAACCGCCCTTTTTCAGAAGGAAACAAGAAGAACGTCCCTGTGTTTTCATTCAGGATGACACGACCCCCGTCCCCCTGTCACTATTCAACCTCTGTTAGGGCTTCGTCGAGGTTAGAGATCATTTCATCGACATTCTCTTGATTAATCACCAGCGGGGGTTGGAAGGCCAGTACGTTGCGGTAGCGGCCATTTTTGCCGATGATAATACCCTTGTTTTTCATTATTTCTAAAATGCGGTCAACTTCTTGGTCTGCAGGTTCTTTTCCGTCTTTAACCAACTCTGCTCCCTGCATCAAACCTATACCCCGTATATCCCCGATTAATGGGTGCTTGTCTTTTAGTTCTAACAGTTTCTCCCGGAGATAAACTCCCAGTGTGGCGGCATTTTGGATCAAGCCTTCCTTTTCGATGACCTCCAGTGTGGCCAGACCCGCGGTCATGGAAACCGGGTTTCCTCCCAAAGTGGAGGCACCTGGGCGGGTGTATCGGTCAGCAATTTCCGGAAGAGCTGTGAAAACACCAATGGGCACCCCATTTCCTAAGGCTTTGGCCATGGTCATGATATCCGGTTCCACACCCCAATTTTCGATGGCGAACCATTTGCCTGTGCGTCCGAAACCGCACTGGACCTCATCGACGATGAGCAGGATGCCATACTCTTGTAAAATCTCCTTTAAGCGCGGGAAGTATTCCGGGGGTGGGGTGATGATCCCTGCATTACCCTGGATGGGTTCAGCGATCAGCGCGGCTACTTCTCCTGAAGTAGAGGTTTCGATCACCCGGCGAACCTCTTCAGCACAGGCCAGGTCACAGGTCGGGTAGCTGAGGTTCAGCGGACAGCGGTAGCAGTAAGCGTTGGGAACAAAAGAGATACCGCCTGCAGGGTTGGGATCTGTGCGCCAGAAGCGCATGCCAGTCAGGCTCATGGTCAGATAGGTACGTCCACATAACCCATCCTGTAGGGCTAAAAGCTCACTCCTGCCTGTAGCGATCTTTGCCAGCAGCACTGCCCCTTCATTTGCCTCTGTGCCACTGTTGCAGAAAAAACTTTTTTGGAGCCTGCCCGGGGTGATTCCGGCCAGCTTTTCCGCTAGTTCCAGCATTGGCTGGGTGAGGTAGATGTTACATACATGCTGTAGTGTTTTTACCTGTTGGCAGATGCGTTCGGTGATCTCCGGGTGACAGTGTCCGGCATTGATCACAGAAACTCCGGCGAAGAAGTCGAGGTATTTCTTTCCTGTACTGTCATA
>JBASML010000204.1:0-6885 GCA_049656845.1 Syntrophaceticus sp. | reverse complement strand
TTAGCAATCCTTCTGTGATGTCGTCCCCCTTGAAAGGTTGACCGCAGCCAGGTCTCGGTAATCTCACAGGCAAGACCTGCCCCAATCACCCTCTCCCCGAGGGTTAAAACATTGGCATCGTTATGTTCCCGAGCAGCGCGCGCGGTAAAGGTATCATGACAAAGAGCAGCCCTGATCCCGGGCACCTTATTGGCAGCCATGGTCATGCCGATCCCAGTTCCACAGACCAAAATCCCATATCTGTTTTCCCCTCGGACAACCGACTCCGCAACCAGAAGGGCGATATCCGGGTAATCCACTGATTCACGCGTTTGAACACCGAAATCCGTACAGCAAACCCCCTTATCCTGGAAATAAGCCTTGATCTCCTTTTTCAAACAATAGCCAGCATGGTCGCTGCCAATGGCAATAGACACCACTTCGACCACTTCCACAACAACTCCTTTTTTGGGGTCAGCCTTGAATTATTCCCTTCAAAGGCATTTTTTATCCAATCATAAACACCAATGACTAACAACCAACACTAACCACTATCTACGATACGCTTGATTGCTTGTTCAATAACCTGTACCAGTTCATCAGCACACTCTTGATAGACACTTTCAGGCTGACCGAAGGGATCAATGATATCAAGAGATTCCTCTGTATCCGGAGGTGAGCTTTGTGCAAATTCCTTTAAAATAAAGATCTTTTCAGCAGCCTCTGGGAAAAGATCCACCAGGTGCTGCTTTTGGGCAGCGGTCATGGTCAAAATCAGATCCGCACTGTGCACCATCTCTTCGGTCAGCTGCCTTGCCCGGTGATCGGAAACATCGATCCCTTCCCTGGAAAGGACAGCATATGCCCCCGGACTGGCAGGAGCACCAGGGAAAGCAGCTAAACCTGCAGAAGAAACCTCAAATTTATCCTCCAGGTTCAAGTGGCGCAGAATTTTGGATGCTAAAAACTCAGCCATCAGACTGCGGCAGGTGTTCCCTGTACACACAAATAAAAGTCTCATTATTAATTTACCCCCCTTTTAGAAAAACATTTTGATCCCAATACCCACCAGCACCAGCCCCCCTATTATTTCAGCCCACTTACCAACTTGGTAGCCCAACCATCTTCCTAGCAGCAGACCCATGGCAGTCATTAAAGCAGCAACTATCCCCAAAATCATAACAAATGAGAAAATCCCACTATAAGAATAATTAATAAAAGTTCCCAACCCAACACCCACCCCAAAAGCATCCACACTGACACTCCAGCCCAGGGTGAGGATTCCACCCCATGTAAAAGCACCCCTTCTGTCATCTCTCACTGCTTTTTTCGCTGCTTGAAAACTATAAACAGTATACCGCCAGGGCCAACCCTCCCAAATCATCTTAAGCCCTAAAATAACAAGGATTATACCACCAATCCAAGCTGCCACTCTCCCCACCATCATACCGAGCATACTACCCACTAAAAGGCCTGCCAGAGGCATTAAGATGTGAAAAATCCCAACTGTTAAGGATGTACGCAGTACAGCTCGGCGAGATGGACCACCCATCCCTAATCCCAGTGCTAGAGAAAAGGCATCAGCTCCTAAGGCAACAGCTGTAAAAAAGGATGTCACCAGCTCCAATTTGAAAAAGCCCCTCTTTCTGATCTTAGATCTGATGTTGCTCAGCAGCACGGCACAAGCGGTTCATTACAGCTAGTCCCATTCCGATGGGTGCAACTGTCTCTACTAAAACCACCTCAGCACCCGCCTCATCACACTCCCGGAAGGCACTGAAAAGATGGTTGGCAATCTCCTCAGGACTTGAACGTGAACCTAAGGCCTTCAAGTAAACAGGTGGGACATTAAAGTTCTGGTAAATGGGAAAGTGTTCGCTGGTGGCCAAAACCCCTATCGGCCGCTCTTTATTCTGGAGAAGAAAACCCTTCACTTTTTCCACCTGTTCCTCAGGGCTGCCTGTAACCATGATCACCTGGGCACGGGGAGAATAATGTTTAAAATAGATCCCCGGGCAGGGAGCTGCACCTTCCCTGTGGTTCTTATCCGGATGCAGCACACTATCAGGAACAATGATCTCTTCCCCTAAGAGTTCTTCAATCTCTTCCCTGGTCACACCTCCAGGCCTCAGAAGAACCGGGCGCTTGTCAGCTAAACTTAAAATAGTAGACTCTACCCCTACCTCTGTTGGCCCTCCATCTAAAATTATGTCGATTTTTCCTTCTAGATCCGCCAGAACATGCTGTGGATGAGTAGGGCTCGGGCGCCCAGAGAGATTAGCACTCGGTGCGGCCAATGGCACACCACTCGCCTCAATTAAGGCTAGGGCAACATTATTGCTGGGATACCTTAGAGCAACAGTAGGCAGTCCAGCAGTAACCAGATCAGGTATCCCCTCTGCCCGCGGGAGAATCAGGGTCAGGGGCCCCGGCAGGAATTTTTGGGCCAGTGCCTCAGCTGCTGGAGGCCATGATGAAACCAACTCCCGGGCCTGGTCAAGGGAATACACATGCAGAATCAAAGGGTTTTCCTGAGGCCTTCCCTTGACCTGGAATATCTTCATAACTGCATCCGGGTTGAGGCCATCAGCCCCCAGCCCATAAACGGTCTCTGTGGGAAAAGCCACAAGGCCACCTTTTTTAATCACCCTTGCCCCCTCTGCAATCAGATTGGTTTCAGGAGATGTCGGATTTACCGTCAGATAACGCGTTTTCCTCATTTCTTTTACCACTTCACACATTTTAGGATTTCCTAACACCAACAGAAGAATAACCATTGCATTTTACTAAACAAAATTCTGGTTGCTTTAATAATGCAACTGATAAATAATAATAACGATGGTATTATACCATCAAAGGCTCATTAAAACTAATTATAGCTTTTAAAGGAGGCGCTGTCATTTGTTAGCTGGTCTAATTATTGTGCTATTGCTTGTCTTAACCCTTCCCTTTTTCGTCAAGCCCATCGAACGAAACTTAGAACCCTTCCTCTTTGTCATGGGTCTTGCCGCAACACTTATCTCTGGGGTTCTAAACAAAGAATTAATCTCTCACATCTTTACCAACAACTTGATGTACATGATTACAGGTGCAGTTCTTATCTTTGGGTTGCTGTTTGCCTTCTTTCAAAACCAGATCCACAAGTGGATTGAAAAGGTGCTGGAACACATTCCACTCAATATTTTTGTCTTTCTGATCGTGGTGATCCTGGGGCTTTTCTCCAGCGTAATCACCGCCATTATCTCGGCTCTTATCCTAGCTGAGGTGATGAATGCCCTGCCCTTAAAAAGAAAGGCAAAAATCAACACAACCATCGTCGGCTGCTTTGCCATCGGCCTGGGAGCAGCCCTGACACCAATTGGAGAGCCACTTTCCACAATTGTCGTCTCTAAATTAGATGAACAATTTTTTTACCTATTAAAGCTGCTGGGTGTGTTCATCATCCCAGGCATCATCGCCATGGGTATTTTAGGTTGTTTCACAGCAGGGAGCAGCAAAGATTGTGAACAAACTGATGAAGAACCCGTTGACCTGGAGGATGAAACCATTTCTGGAGTAGTCCTCAGGGCAGGTAAAATCTTTCTGTTCATTATGGCTTTAGAGCTTTTAGGTGCCGGTTTCAAGCCGATGATCGATGCCTATCTTATCCATTTGGACGGACGCATCCTCTACTGGATTAACATGATCTCAGCAATCCTGGACAATGCCACCCTGGCTGCCGCAGAAATCAGCCCGTCCATGTCCGGCCTGCAGATCGAAGCAATCCTCATGGGGCTGCTGGTCAGTGGGGGTATGCTCATCCCGGGCAATATTCCCAACATCATCTCCGCGGGTAAACTAAAAATAACCAGCTCTGAATGGGCAAAGCTGGGTGTCCCCTTAGGGCTTATCCTATTAGCAATCTACTATGTAATAATTTTCGTCATCCTCTAAATTACAACACTGTAAAGCCGGGGGTCAATTGCTTTATTCAACTTTAACCAGATAAAAAAATGATGAAAGAGTAATAATGAATTTTTTGCGGATCAGGGGGGTTCTCCTGATCCGCTTTTCCATGCCACAAGCAAAACCAACAAGGATGATAACACCTGACGGGCCTACCAGCGAGCGACCTTATGGAAGGCATTCAATCTATGATCAGAGTAGTCACCAGTGTATGGCTGTAACGATCCTCTCCCTGCCAGCGTAGTCCTTGATGATATCGATCTCTGTCCAGCCCTCTTTTACAAAGATCCCCGCTAGCAGTTCAGCTTGCCCCACCCCAACTTCACAGGCTAAAAGACCTTTTGGGGCTAAAAAGGCTGCTGCCTGAGGTAACAGCCTTCTGTAATGATCAAGGCCATCCCATCCTCCATCCAGGGCATCGATGGGTTCGTACTGTACATCTAAAGGCAGACCCTGGAGATCAGCAGTGGGAATATAAGGGAGGTTGGCAGCAACAGCAGATCCAACTCCTGTGATTCCCTGTTGGAGCAGTGGAGCGAGCAGGTCCCCCTGCAGGAACTCTATTCTCTCTGCAACCCCATGGCGCTTCGCATTCCTCCTTGCTACCTGGAGTGCAGCAGGAGAAATGTCAGTTGCCACAAGGTGCACCCCTGCATCGTAATAAGCCAGGCTTACTGCAACTGCCCCAGAACCTGTGCCCACATCAGCAACAAGAGGCATTTGCATATCGCCCCCCGCGGATAGCGGGGCAATTCTTTTGCCTGAAAAACTGTTCTTTGGTTTTTGGCAGCAGACAGCAAGAGAGTGTGGTGGCAGTTCCGCTTTTGACTCCGGTTCCGTTACTAGCCCATCCCCTTGGACACCCGCTAGAAAATTCAAAACCCTTTCTACAAGCAGCTCTGTTTCTGGGCGAGGTATGAGAACATCTTGATTAACATAAAACGGTAGAGACATAAACTCCTTTTCTCCTGTAAGATAAGCAACCGGAACACCTCTGCTGCGCTGAGAGAGCAGTTCATTAAATGCCCACTCAACCTCCTCAGGAACCAGATCATCAGAAAAAATAAGGAGATGCGTCCGCTCCCGCCCCCAGGCAAAGGCCAACAGCACCTCTGCTTCCAGGCGGGGAGCAACGATCCCCTTTTCTTTCAATCTTTTGGTTCCTTTTATTAAAAGCTCACTACACTTCATCTTACTCATTACTCAGCAGCATTCCCCTGTTCAGGCAGCTGCTCCTTCAGCTGTTCTGCCCGCTGTGCTGTAACCAGGGCACTGATCACCTCATCCAATTCACCCTCCAGTATATTCGGCAGACGATAAAGTGTCAGTCCAATGCGGTGGTCAGTAAGCCTCCCCTGTGGAAAGTTGTATGTCCTGATGCGCTCACTGCGGTCACCGCTCCCCACCAGAGACCTGCGCATATCAGATATTTCCCCATGCTGCTCCTGCTCAGCACGATCCAGCAGTCGGGCACGCAAAACCCGCATCGCCTTATCCTTATTCTTGTGCTGAGATTTTTCATCCTGGCAGGAAACCACCATCCCGGTAGGAATGTGAGTGATTCTCACCGCTGATTGAGTGGTATTCACTGACTGACCGCCAGGGCCACTGGAGCAGAAAATATCGATGCGCAGATCCTGAGGGTTGATCTCCAACTCAACCTCTTCAGCCTCTGGAAGAACTGCTACAGTAGCAGCACTGGTATGGATACGGCCGCCAGACTCAGTAACCGGAATGCGCTGCACCCGGTGAACACCGCTCTCATATTTTAATTTACTAAAAACATGGTCCCCATTCACCTGGAAAATGATTTCCTTAAACCCACCCATATCGGTAGGATGTGAACTCAGGACCTCCACCTTCCACCCCTGCCGCTCGGCATAGTGAGAATACATACGAAAGAGATCGCTGGCAAAAAGAGCGGCTTCTTCCCCTCCTGTTCCGGCGCGAATCTCCACAATGACATTCTTTTTATCCCTGGGATCCTTAGGCAAGAGTAAAAACTTCAGTTCCTGCTCTAGCTGCTCCCTCTTTTTCTCCAGCTCTGACAGATCTGCCTGAGCAAGCTGCTGTAATTCCTCATCCAGGTCCTCTTCTAACAGTGATCTTGTATCCTCCATCTCCTTGCAAGTATCTTTAAACTCCCTAAAGGTCGATACGATTTCGGATAACTCGGCATGCTTTTTTGCATATTTACTATACTGGTCTATATCTGCAAGCACCTCGGGATCACTGAGCTGTTGCTCAAGCTCCACATAGCGTGCTTCCAAAACTTCCAGTTTTTCTAACATACCTATTAACCCCCTTTCCTCCACTAAACATAAGATTAATCTCCGGAGGCTACAACATCACATACCGGGGGAACTAAAACGTGTTTTAGGGCAGCAATGGCCACCTCGATCTGGCTGGCATCCGGCTCCCCGGTGGTTAGTTTCTGCACCCAGAGCCCAGGGGCGATGAGAAAACCCATCTGCTTTCTATACCTTCTGGAAAGCCAGATGAACTCGTATCCAAGGCCAGCGATCAGGGGCAGCAGTACAAGACGCGACCCAAACTTCCACAGCCATGAACCATTTCCTAAAAAAGAGAAAACAAGAATGCTGAGCACAATCACTACCAATAGAAAAGATGTACCACAACTGGGATGTAAGCGAGAACGCTGTGCCACCTCTGCCACAGTAAGCTCTGCTCCATCCTCATAGGTATTGATCACCTTATGCTCAGCCCCATGATACTGGAAAACTCGCCGAATATCCTGAAATGCTCGGATCCCCAGTAAATAAGCCAGAAATATCCCTAAACGAGTGACACCCTCAATCAGGTTCTGCCCCCAAATATTCATCACACCCCGAGACATATGCCCCAACCAGGTGGGAAGGATAATAAATAGACCTATCGAGAGCAACAGGGCTACAACCAGTGTCACCCCCATCTCTAGAGAACTTAATTCCTCCCCTTCCT
>JBASML010000203.1:0-3455 GCA_049656845.1 Syntrophaceticus sp. | reverse complement strand
ATGATTTTATGGTCTACAAGTGCCAATTCTTTGATCCGGGCATTAATAATCAAACGCCGTCCAAAAATGTCCTCCAGCAAGAGCCCCCCTTCTTGTAACTGGACACGATCAACATTTTCAAAAACCTTTTCTTCCTGACCATCTTTCAAAAGATATGCATGTGCCTCACACATCTACTCCACCCCCTTATTTTTTTTGAGATTATCAACCAGCATATCAATCAGATGCGGCAGAGGTTCCTGCTGTACCCCAATGATTTCGACCCTGGTTCTACCGATAGGAAGCAGCACTTTCATTGCTTTGCTCTGGCTGACAGCCGCAGCAATCGAGGGCGTAAGCTCTCCTAACATAGAATTTGCTACCAGGATAGACAGAGAGCCTGTTATTACATCTACATCATCAACAGTACAAATGATTGCATTCTCTCCTGTTGCACCTTCGTTTGCCCCTGCTTTCAGCATCATAGATGTTGCAACACTATTGGTTCCCAGAGCAATAATTTCAACATTATTGCCCAATTCCTTTCTAATTTTTTCTGTGATATGTTTGCCGATACCGCCACCCTGTCCATCTATGACAGCTATTCTCATAAATCAGCCTCCCCGGTACCGGAAACCAGTTCTGCTCCCAGCGTTTTCTCCATTTCTTGAAGAGCAAATTGATGAGCCTGTTCATCGAAAGAGGCGACCGCGTCTTTGATGACCTTAACCTTATAGTGGTGCATTCGTGCATCAGCAGTTGTATATAAAACACAGATATTAGTACATACCCCGGTAAGAATCAGTTCATCAACTTCCAGTTCCCGTAAGGTAAGATCCAGGTCAGTACCATAAAAACCACTGTACCGCCTTTTAGGTATAATAATATCACCACTTTGGGGAGCTAGTTCTGTACAGATTTCCCCTCCCTTGGTACCCGCCAGGCAGTGAGTGGGAAACATCTCAAATTCGCTGTCAGCACTGGTGTGCTGATCGCAGAGGTAAATAACAGGCCACTTTTCTACCCTGGCTCTCTTTAAAACTGCAGCGATGATAGGAATTACTCGGCGCCCAGTTTCACCGGTG
This sequence comes from Syntrophaceticus sp., assembly GCA_049656845.1. Classification (GTDB taxonomy): domain Bacteria; phylum Bacillota; class DSM-12270; order Thermacetogeniales; family Thermacetogeniaceae; genus Syntrophaceticus. Next base: position 2,391 of record JBASML010000203.1, on the reverse strand, counting down.
TAAAGGGCTCCCCCTTCTTGAACAAAGTCATTCAACATATCAATAATGATCAAGGCTTTTTTAGGCATCTTTACCCCTCCCCATCTAAGGCATTTTACCCGCCGGTACCCCTAAAAGACCCGTTTCCCGCACAACTCTAACAAAAAGAACTTAAACAAAGACAGTACAAATTCCTGCTTTACAACTTCACTAACTTTTCTTTTTCGACATCCTCCAGATAGCATCTGAGCACTTCCGCTACCCCCCAGGCCTGGGCAAAGCATCCTCGGGGTGTAAAGGGGTATTCTCCATCAAAGATCTCTGATATTGTGCCGATCCCGTGGTCACGCAGATGGTCTCTCATAGGTGCCAGGAGAAGGCGTACAGTCAGGAGGCTTTCAGGGGAGTAATTAAAGGCTTTCCTGTATGCAGTCACAAAATGGCCCAAGAGCCAACTCCAGGCCGTTCCCTGATGATAGGCACCATCGCGGTAATACTGATCTCCCCCGTAATGCCCCTGAAATTGCTGTTCCTGAGGAGAAAGTGACCTGAAACCATATACAGCATACAATTCATCAAAAACCCGTTCTACGACTGCCTGAGCTAGTTTTTGGGGCAGTGCTGAATAGGGAAGGCTAACCGCAATGATCTGATTGGGCCGAACACACCCATCCTTTTCAGCACCATCAACAACATCATAAAGACACTGTTTTTCCTCATTCCAAAATAATAATAAAAAGTTCTGTCGAACTTGTTCTGCGAGTTCGCTGTATTCATCCTTTTTATCAAAAATTCCTGTCAACTCCGACATAAACATCAATGCATTGTACCAGAGCGCATTGATCTCCACTGGTTTCCCCTGCCTGGGAGTTACAACCCAATCTCCTACCTTGGCATCCATCCAGGTAAGCTGAAGGCCTGGAGTGCCAGCAATAATTAATCCATCATCATCCATTGCTATCCCATACCTGGTTCCGATCTTATAATAATAGATGACATCCCGCATGGTCTCCCAGAGGTGCTCTTTAATAAAGGGATAATCCTTGGTATAAGCAAGATACTTTTGAATTGCATAAAAATACCACAAGGAGGCATCAACTGTATTGTAAAGCGGTTCTTCACCTGGACCGGTAAACATATTGGGAACCAATCCCTCTTTTGTATATGCCGAAAAGGTAGCCAGTATCTCTCTGGCATCCTGGAAACGCCTGGTACAAAGGGTTAACCCCGGGAAAGCAATCATGGCATCTCTACCCCAGTCATTGAACCAGGGGTATCCAGCGATAATGGACTTTTTTCCGGTGGATGCCCTCTCTACAATAAAGTCATCTGCAGCAAGGACAAGCTTTTGAACGAAATCATCACTATGACCCGCCAGCTCCAGGAGTGCATTGCGGCGCTCTCTTTCCTTTTTCTCCAAGTGTTCATAATCAAAACCGGCAATTTCACTGGTGGAAAAAGTGATCGAGAATTCCTCAGATGTTTGGGAATGCAGTGTGAAGTAGCCCGGAATAAAGTGGTCTTCGAAACAGGGGAGCCCGCGATATTCTTCCATATAATAGTACATCCCTTTGTACCAGGATGGTGACTGAACATATTCGGCATGGTCAGTGGCCATGTAAACATGAGGGGCACCACTATAGGGAGCAATTTCTACCTGTCGATTACTTATAAACTCCTGATGGACCGGCCAGTCATTTTCCTGGGTTATGTGATGATAATCACGGCAATTTACCAGAGGAAAGATATAAAGAGATAGGTTCTTTTGAAACGGATTGATTACCCTGTAGTGAACTACAGTTGTGTTCTCCCCATGGATCATAATAATGGTCTTAATCAAAAAAATGCCATCTATTTGATAGATGTAAGTGGGAAACGGATGACGCTGAAAGTTCAGTAAATAACGGTAACCCTCTTGGGCATAACCGTTTCGTACCCGATTTGTTCCCAGTACATATCGCACCTTATTTACATAAAGATCTTCATCCAGTTTAGCCACAAGCAAACGCCGATCAACAGGTGGATCTAAAGAAACCAAAAGCAAACCGTGATATCTGCGTGTGTTCTCTCCTATTATCGTAGAAGAGGCAAATCCTCCTAATCCATTGGTCAACAGCCACTCCTTGCCTGCTCCAATCACAGGATTAAGGTCGCTTATACCAAAACTAATTGCCATTTAGTTACCACCAATCCATACATTTATTATTATTTATTATCTGCAACTAAGAAGAATAAAAAACCTGCCAAAGGTACAGTCCCCGGGCAGATCAACGCAAAAATAAAAAGAACACTATTATGTGTTCCTTTAAATTATATTCTGGCAGCGACCTACTCTCCCGGGATGTCCCAGTACCATCAGCGCTGGAGGGCTTAACTGCCGTGTTCGGAATGGGAACGGGTGTTACCCCTCCG
>JBASML010000202.1:0-4103 GCA_049656845.1 Syntrophaceticus sp. | reverse complement strand
TCAGTGTTGCTACCCATGAACTGCTGCCAGGCACATAATCGGTAAGCGCCTCATCCGCTCCAAAAAAATCCAGGTAATGGCTTAAACAACCGGCCTGTGAGATAATATGCTCACCTAAGGTTTCAATTTTTCCTGGGGCAACCTTAACATGTTCATAAACAACCCCCCTCTTTCTGGTGGGGTTCGGACTGATGAGGTTCGGACGCGGCTCCACCTGCCCTCTGGTATAGAGATCATAGAGCATTTCCAGCATATTGATACCTGTTGACTTATATACCGCTGTCGGTGTCTGGCTGGGCAGGCGGGCATCTATCTCCAACACCTTAAGGGTTCCACGGTCATTAATAACTTCAACATCCATGATTCCTGTCAAAGGCAGCAGTTCTGCTATCCGCTGCCCTAAATTATGGAACTGCTGTTCCAGCTGTCGGGAGAGTTCAGTAGGCGCAATTACCCTCTGACAATCATATTCTGAATCAAAATACAGATCCGTAACTTGTAGAGGTACATAGTTCCCTGGGCTGCCCACAACTTCAATAGAATAAGAATCCCCTTCTAGAAATTCTTGAATCAAGTAATTGTCCCACTTTGAGCCCACCTCATCAAAAAATAACGCCAACTCCTTCTCATTAGAGATCTTTTTAACACCCTTACGCCCGCTCATCCCAGAGGGCTTGGCGATAACAGGAAAATCGCATCCCGGCCAATAGTAAGGTGCCGGTATCCCCTTTTCCGCAAACAGCCTGTCGGATCTCTTCTTCGATGATGTAATGGCATATGAAGAAAGGTCACAGGCAATGGGGGCTCCAATACTATGTGCAACCTCATCCAAACACTCCAGGACTGCTTGATCTTCAATAGCTGGAATGATAAAGTCAGCCATCTTGGCTATTTGTTTCAGTTTATCAGGCTCCAAGAGTATATCCAGCTGGTAAAACTGGTTACATATACCCCTCGCTGGAACAGAGATGTTTTTGTCAATTAAAAGAACACTCCACCCGGCTTGATGAGCCAAGTAAGCAGCCTCTACCCCCTGCAGCTTTCCCCCGGCCACAACCACTTGCATTATTAAACACTCACTTCACTGGAAAATGTCACCTGTAATTTCTTTTTTTCATTTTTAAGCCAACAGTTGTAATCCTCAAAAGAGGCAACACTCATACCCATTTGCTTTAAAACAGGGATGATCCCCTGCACTGTGCGGTAACCCTCGTTGATGTCCTTAGTACTCTGGGCAACCCCGGCTAACCCAAGCTGTGGCGGGATAAGGGATGTAATCACATTAGCTCCTGCATTAATTCTTGCCTGCAACCCCTCAACACCATCCACATCTAAAGAAGCAGGAATTAAACGATCCGGCATCAGGATGCGCAGCAGTGCAATAACCAGCAGCTCCTTTATCCGCGGGGGGGTTGGCCAACAATCCATAGGAGTCCCCTTTTGGGGCACAAAGCTCATCACCCGTACTTGGTGTGCCCCTAGACTAGACATTGTCTTAAGAGAAAAGGCGATATCAGATAATGTTTCCCCTACTCCTGCCAGTATTCCATCCTCCACCAATAAACCGCACCGCATGGCATTTTTCTTGCTTGCAAAGCGGGCATCATAGCTCTGGCTTAATCGAAGTTGTTTAAACAGCTCTCTATTGTGAGTCTCCTGGTAACAGGCGTACCAATCAGCACCAGCCTGGGCTAGGCCACCTAAAACCTGTTCAGGAACTACCCCAGGTGAAACCATCACCGGAAGGCCAGTTTGCGTTTTTACTTTTTTAACCAAATCTACAAGAGGGCCAAACCCATGCCGTTTATAGTAAAAGGGGTCCTCCCCTAGGGTCAAATCAATTAAGTGCACCCCGGATTCTGCCATACTGACAGCTGCATCCAAGACTTCTGCCTCGGTTTTACGATAGCGCGTGGTGTGAGTATTGGATTTTCTGTAGTAGCAAAAAGTGCAGTCATTACGACACCATGTAGAAAAGTAAATAAAACTGTATAAGAAGACCTTGTTTTCGAAATGCCTGTCCCTTAGGCTGCACGCCAACTCAAAAACCCGGTTTAACTCATCTGGCTTGCTCAATCCTAGAAGATATTGCAATTCATAAGAGGATAGGGGTTCGCCACACTCCGCTTTCTGCAAGACATGGCCTAACTTCAAGTCAGTAGAGGACATTGTTTCATCTTCCTTTCTTTTGTGAAGTTACTGGTGCCGATAAGTTATAACTGATTTATTGTTTCATTTATGACTTAAAAACAATTCAAATAACCCAGAAACTCACTGAATAACATGAAGGTGACAGAGGATATCTGTGTGAATAATCGTTTTTTACACATTGATTGGAACAGAACACACATGAATATAACAACAAATTCTGCTGTGTGATTATCTAGCAATTGCTTAAAACTTATAAATGCATAAACCATGCCAACAATAAAGGCAAGCGTGAGAAATGGTGGCACATGCCGTTGGTGCTTTGGTGGCATTGGTGTATAATAAAAACTGTTGAAAAAATTAGACTTGAGTATGGTCACGGAATATGTCTGCTGCGATGACGAACACTGCACTCGATAAAAAGCAGTTAGTAAGGGGTTACGCAGCATCCCAGAGCTGTCCCAAAACGAGCCGTTGTCCTATGCGGACTGGAATCGGGAGCCGGGCTGTAGGCCGTCAGAGTACCTGAGGCAGGCCGTTTTCCTACTCGGCCATAAATCGGGAGTCGAGCGGTAGGCCGTCAGAGGATTGGAGTATTTTCAAAATATGGAAGTGTAATAAATGAACCAGATAAAACAAGAGAAAATTCGCAACCTAGCCATCATTGCCCATGTGGACCACGGGAAAACCACTTTGGTTGATGGGATGCTTAAACAGAGCGGTATTTTTCATGAGAAACAGGTGGTAGAAGAGCGCGTTCTCGACAGCGGAGAATTAGAACGAGAGCGAGGCATTACCATTATGGCAAAAAACACCGCTATTTTCTATAACGGCTACAAACTGAACATTGTGGACACACCAGGACACGCAGACTTCGGTGGTGAAGTAGAGCGCATCGTTCAGATGGTAGATGGCGTCCTGCTTCTGGTGGATGCCTTTGAGGGGCCAATGCCCCAGACACGCTTTGTCCTGGAAAAAGCCTTGGATGCAGAGCTTGTTCCCATCGTGGTGGTCAACAAAATCGACCGCCCACATGCGCGTCCAAAAGAAGTACTCGATGAAATCCTGGAGCTCTTTATGGATCTTGACGCCAGCGATCAACAGCTGGATTTTCCGGTAGTTTACACCGATGCACGCAAGGGAACCGCATCAATGGACTATCATGACACAGGCACAAACCTAAAACCCCTTTTTGATCTGATTATCAAGAAAATACCTGCCCCAACCGGCGACCCCAATGCCCCCCTACAGCTCGGTGTCTCTATGATCGACTATGATCCCTACCTGGGGCGGCAGGCAATAGGGCGCATCCAGCGGGGATGCATTCACAATAAGCAAGAGGTGGCTGTGCTGGGAGCAAACGCAGAAGTACAGCATTCCCGCCTGTCAAACCTCTATGTTTTTGATGGGCTGAAAAAGGTTCCTGTAGAGAGCGCTGCTGCAGGGGAAATCGTTGTAGTGGCAGGGCTGGAGGATATCAACGCCGGCAGCACCATCACAGACCCTGAGCACCCAGAATCCCTGGGTTTTGTGCATATCGATGAACCCACAGTATCCATCGCTTTCCTGGTAAACAAAAGCCCCTTTGCTGGGCGGGAAGGGTTATTTGTAACCTCTCGCAAGCTTAGAGAGCGCCTGTTTAGGGAGGCAGAATCCGATGTCAGCCTGCGGGTAAAAGATACTGACTCCCCAGACCAATTCCTGGTTGCAGGCCGGGGTGAACTGCACCTTTCCATATTGATCGAAAAAATGCGCCGCGAAGGGTATGAGTTTGAAGTATCCCAACCGCAGGTAATCCAGCGGGAAATAAATGGAGTCAAACATGAACCAGTGGAAGATTTACTTGTGGAAGTCCCAGAAGAATATGTAGGGATTGTGATGGAGCGCCTTGGCCCCCGCAGAGGTGAGATGATAAACATGGAGAAAAAGAAGGACGGTATGGTACGCCTGGAGTT
>JBASML010000201.1:0-5981 GCA_049656845.1 Syntrophaceticus sp. | reverse complement strand
GGTATAGCCTCCTCACTAAACTTTAAAGATCTCGTATCTCGTGTCAATACCGCCGTTCATTATAGCATAGTAAATGGTAAATCACAATCATTTCAAGGAGCCGCGGACAAAATCTGATCGATGGTTTTCCGGTCATCTTCCCCCCAGGGAACATCTGCCAACAATTCCGGGCGGCGGAAAAAAGTTCTAGTAACTGCCTGTGCACGCCTCCAGCGTCTTATTTCCTGATGGTTTCCAGATAAAAGAATATCCGGCACATCCCACCCCTTATAGCTACGCGGCCGTGTATATTGTGGGTACTCCAACAAGCCAAAATTAAATGATTCCTCTTGGATGGATGATGGATCACCTACAGCCCCTGGGATTAAACGCCCCACACAGTCGATAATCGCCATGGAAGCAATTTCTCCACCTGTTAATATAAAATCACCCAGAGAAATTTCATCGGTCACCAAAGATTTAATCCGTTCATCAATTCCTTCATAGTGTCCGCAAATCAAGGTAATCTCGTCCTCTTGAGACAATTCTTCCGCTTTTTCCTGTGTAAAGGTTTCCCCTTGGGGAGTCAGCAAAATAACCCGGTTCCCTGGACGAATATTCAGGGCCTCAAAACAATTGTAAAAGGGTTCTGCTTGCATGACCATTCCGGCACCACCCCCAAAGGGATAATCATCAACCTTATGGTGTTTATCTGTAGAATAGTCCCGGATATTGATCAGCTCCACTTTCAACAACCCCTGGTCTTGGGCCCTTTTGAGAATACTATTCTCCAACGGCCCCACAAACATCTCCGGAAATATAGTTAAAATTCTAAAAAGCATATAAATCAGTCCTCCAACAGACCAGGCAGTGGGCGAATCAGCATCACATTCTTGTCCAGATCAATTTGTCTGACAACCTCTTTCAAGGCAGGTAACAAGTACTCCCTTCCTTGCTCATCCTTAACCAAGTAGACATCATTGCTTCCGGTTTCTAAAACCTCTGTCACTCTGCCAAGGACAATACCTTCCTCTGTTATAGCCAGAAGACCCACTATTTGATAATGATAATAGTGATCCTGGGGAAGTGGCCACACCTCATCCTGGGGAACCTGGAGCAAGGCATTCTGGTATTTCCTGGCATCCTCCGGGGTGTCTATCCCTTCGAGCTTGATAATGATTTCCCTGCCCTTTATCTTGACCCCCTGGACTTCAACTTCTTTAAAAATGTTTTGTTTAGAGAGATAGTAGTGGCCCCCCTGGTAAAAACGATCCGGAAAATCAGTTAGAGGAATCACCTTAACTTCTCCCCGCACACCAAAAGGCGCGGCAACCTTCCCTACGGTAATGTACTCAGCCATATTAAATACCTCAAGGCTCTGATCAACAGGGCTAGGAAATGATTTCCACTACAACATTTCTTCCCATTTTATTGCCTTTTGCCTTTGCCAAGGCACGAATTGCTCTGGCAATCTTGCCCTGTTTGCCGATGACCTTTCCCATATCCTCACTAGCCACTTTAAGTTCTACGATCAAGGCATTTTCCCCCTCAATCTCTCGAACCTCAACCTCATCTGGGTTATCTACCAGGGATGTAGCCAGAACTTTGATCAACTTCTGCACTATCAAACACCTCACTCAGACACTGCTTCGTCAGTCTCTGCTCTATTATTATGTCGTTTTTCCCAAATACCCGTTTTTTTGAGCAGAGCACGCACAGTATCAGATGCCTGGGCACCATTAGAAAGCCAGTAAAGTGCTTTTTCCTCATCGATCTTGATAACCACAGGATCAGCTGCCGGTTGATAGTAACCAATTTCCTCGATAAAACGACCATCACGCGGTGAACGTGAATCTGCAACCACAACCCGATATGCCGGGTTTTTTTTGGCTCCGATTCTTTTTAAACGAATCTTTGTAGCCAACTTTTCAGCCTCCTTTTACATAAATGGAAATTTCATAGATTTTAACTTACGGGCACTTTTACCCGCACCAAGTTCACTTAATTGCTTGAACAACTTGCGGCTTTGTTCATAATGCTTTAACAACCTGTTAACATCCTGGACACTTCTCCCGCTACCCCGGGCAATACGTTTCCTTCTACTGCCCTTAATGATTGCCGGATTATGGCGTTCCTCTGGGGTCATGGAATTGATCATCGCCTCTAAGTAAGTAAACTCCTTCTCATCGATCCCCTCCTGAATTTGGCGCAACTGTTTCGCTCCACCCAACCCAGGGATCATACCCAGTACCTGTTCTAGAGGGCCCATGGATTGTACCTGCTTGATCTGTTCGAGAAAATCATCCAGAGTAAATTCCTGTTTGCGAAGTTTCTTTTCCAGTTCTTTGGCCTTTTCCTGGTCAAAGGTTGCCTGCGCTTTTTCAATCAAGCTTAAGACATCACCCATACCCAGGATACGAGCTGCCAATCTGTCAGGGTAAAAGGGGTCCAGAGCATCGAGCTTTTCTCCGGTACCAATAAACTTAATGGGGCAACCGGTCGCCTTTCTCACTGAAAGGGCTGCACCGCCACGAGTATCACCATCAAGTTTGGTCAGGATGACCCCGGTAAGGCCAAGTTCTTCATGGAAAGACTTGGCGATATTGACGGCATCTTGCCCGATCATGGCGTCGACAACCAGGAAAACCTCCTGGGGTGTCACTGCATCCTTCATCTGCTGTAATTCTTCCATCAGTTCCTCATCGATATGCAGTCTACCGGCGGTATCAATGATCACCAGGTCATAACCATGACTCCGGGAGTACTCTACAGCTTGCCTGGCAATAGTTACCGGAGAATTCCCCTCTTCCAAAGCAAAAAAAGGAACATCGATCTGTTTTGCTAAAACCTCAAGCTGCTTGATCGCAGCAGGACGATAGACATCTGCTGCTACTAAGAGAGGCTGTTTTCCCTGCTTCTTATAGTACAGAGCCAGTTTCCCCGCAGTTGTAGTTTTTCCGCCGCCTTGTAAGCCAACCAGTAAAAAAACTGTAGGACCAGAACTACTAAACTGCACACTGCTTTTTGTATCTCCCATGATGGCTGTGAGTTCTTCATTAACGATCTTAATCACCTGCTGGGCAGGGGTAAAGCTTTCGAGAACCTCTGCCCCAAGGCTGCGCTCACGAACACACTGGATAAATTCTTTCACAACAGGAAGGCTCACATCAGCTTCCAGAAGAGCGAGCCTTACCTCCCGCAGAGCAGCATTGAGATCGCTTTCGGTCAGTTTCCCCTTACCACGCAGCTTTTTAAATGTTTCCTGCAGCTTTTCTGCCAGGCTTTCAAACAAATCAATTTACCTCCCTTCCTCAGGATCCACGGATTTTCTCTCCTTCAAGTAATCTGCCAGGAGCCCAAGTTTAAGTTCGTAGTTCTCCAAGGCCTTCTCTGCTCGTTTGAGAATATCGTGAACCGCTTGTCTGGAAATGTTGAGATTCTCCGCAATTTCACCCAAGGACAGATCATGCTCATAATAATACCTGATCACTTCCTGTTGTCTGGCTGTTAACAACTCACAATAAAAATCAGACAGCAGGGCCATGCGCTCAAATTTTTTAAGGTTCATTTTACTTTCACACCTGTCAAGGTTATCACCTTGACACCATTCTACGGCAAAGTAAATACCATGTCAAGAATAATGGTTGGTAGTTGGAAATAACGAATAACGACCAACCACTAATGACTAACTAGCCTCTTGACGCGCTCCTCTACCTCCTGGATAACCAGCTCTTTATCTATTGTTAAGACTCTGCGCTCCTCCATAATGATGCGGCCATCGATGATCACTGTATCCACATCACCCGCCTGAGCGGCATAGACCAGGTGTGCGGTGAGATTATGCCGCGGGTAGAGGTGTGCCTGATGGAGATCAACTAAAATAACATCTGCTTTATAACCTGGTTTGAGGATGCCCACATCATCAAGCCCCAATGCCCGGGCTCCATCCCTGGTGGCCATGGACAGTACCTGTGGAGCGGGAAGAGCCAGGGGATCCATCTCATTGACCTTATGCAGAAGGGCTGCTGTATGCATTTCTTCCAGCATATCCAGGTTGTTGTTGCTTGCTGCTCCATCTGTCCCGATCCCAACTATCACTCCAGCTGCCCGCAGCCGGGGGACAGGAGCAATGCCGCTGGCCAATTTCATGTTGCTTTCTGGATTATGTGCGACCCTTGTGCCGGTCTCAGCCAGAATAGATATGTCATCACCAGTAAGGTGGACACAGTGGGCAGCCAGGGTGGGAAACTGGAAAACCCCACAGTCTCTTAAATATTCAACAGGTGTTTTCCCGTAAAGGTCATTTATCTGCTGGACCTCATCTTTGGTTTCTGCCACATGAATATGAATACCAGCCTCGTAATCCTGAGCCAGCGCCAGTACCTTATCCAGGTAGTCCGGGGGACAGGTATAAGGAGCATGTGGCCCAAGCCAAATAGATATTCTCCCATTAGCTGCTCCCTGCCACTTTTCTAAAAACTCCTTGCTTTCCAGAAGGCCGATTTCCGCTTCAGGCCCGGTTCCTATCAGGCCCCGGGCAAGGCAGGCCCGCATACCGCTTTCCTCAACCGCTTCTGCTGCCCGGTCCATAAAGAAATACATATCATTAAAAGTAGTGGTCCCCGACTGGATCATCTCCAATAGAGCCAGCATAGTCCCCCAGTAAACATCATCAGCTGTAAGGCGAGCTTCCATTGGCCAAATCTTATTTTCCAGCCAGTACATCAGGGGTAGATCATCAGCAAAACTTCGCAAAAGGGTCATAGCAGCATGTGTATGGCAGTTGATCAACCCAGGCAAACAAAAATAATCTTTCCCTTCAATAACGCGCTCCGCTTTCCAATCCTGGGGAAGTTCTCCCTCATCCCCCACTTTGATTATGCGATTACCATCTATTGCTAGATTACCCTTTACTGCCCCTGCATCTTCATCACCTGTAAGCAAATAACAGTCCTTGATCAATAACTTCACATTAATCACCCTTTCTCTGGCCGTAGCTTTCCAGATAATAACTGCGCAAAGCTCGTATATAATCATTATTAAATAGATGTGGAGTGCCGGTAAGCTGTGATAAAAGATAAACCAATGCCCCTTTCTCTACAACCTGACAGACAAGAAGTGCTTCTTTAAGAGATCGCCCTACCCCCACCACACCGTGGTTCGCCAATAAGACAGCTGAGCGATCGCCCAGAGTACTTACAGCTGCATCAGCAAGCTCACTGGTTCCTGCAGGGGCATAAGGAGCAACCAGTACCTCTCCCCCCAGAATCTGTGCCATTTCTTCTAAAACAGGAGGCAGAGCCTTGCGGGTAACAGCAAAAACCGAAGCATAGGAGCTGTGGGTATGCACTATACCTTTAATATCTTGACGCTCCCTATAGATAGCCGCATGTAATAGTGTCTCCGAAGAGGGCTTTAACCTGCCGGCAAGAACATCCCCCTGCAGATTGACTATCACCAGGTCAGCAGCTGTCAATTCATGATAAGGGACACCACTGGGGGTAATTAAAAAAGAATCCGAACCAGATAAACGCGCACTGATATTACCCCAGGTTCCACAAACAAGCCCTGAGTTCACAATTATTTTACCTGTTTCTAAAACTGACTGCACCTCAAGTTCTGGTGGCTTCATGGGTTAGCCCCTCCCTCATCAAAACTTTTCTTCGGTGGATTCCCCAAATGGCGGGCTTAAAATCCCTTTTTCAGTAATGAATGCTGTAACCAGATGATGGGGGGTAACATCGAAGGCGGGATTAAGAACAGGGCAGTCTTTTACACTGACCAAATGGCCGCTGATCTCCCGTACCTCCTTGGGGTCACGCATCTCAATGGGAATCTCTTTCCCTTCCTGGAGATGGAGATCTATTGTGGACCAAGGCGCCACAACATAAAAAGGGCAATCGTGATAGTTAGCGAGGACAGCCAAACCATAGGTTCCAATCTTATTGGCGAAATCACCATTAGCAACAATACGGTCGGCCCCCACCAATACCAGATCAATA
>JBASML010000200.1:0-4114 GCA_049656845.1 Syntrophaceticus sp. | reverse complement strand
CGGTTGATAGGGGACAATCTATTCTCATTCATGAACGGGCTCTGGGTTCAGATACCATGGAACTGGCTCATCTTGACTATAGTTATAAGCAGATTAAGCCGATAGCTCATGATGAGAAATATTATATGGAGCAAGTACAGCTGGGGACTATCATTCCGCTTTTTTATGGGGCTATGCCGAATGTGGGGCTCTATACCCAACCAGATGGACCTGTTCCTAACTGGTCAGAACTCTTACCTATGGGGAAAATCACCGAGGCACAGGCTGCCCAGGAAGAAGCTGTAGTACATGCGGAAAGAGATATGGTTTTTGTCGGAAGTAAAATGTATGAGGGTGGAGCAGATGGTATCAATTTTGATACCACCGGCGCATCAGGAGATGCAGATTTTCTTGCTACATTGAATGCAGTAAGGGCACTAAAAGAAAAATACCCTGAACTACCTATAGAATTAGGTATGTCAGGTGAATTTGTCTTGGGGATGCACGGTGAGTTATATTTTGATGATGTTCGTTTAGCCGGGTTGTACCCCCACGACCAAGTCAAAGTAGCTGAAAAGGCTGGAGCAACGATATTTGGCGCAGTTGTTAATACCAACAGCAGTAAATCTTTTCCATGGAATATTGCCCGCTCTGTTACTTTCGTAAAAGCATGTACAGAGGCAGCAAATATTCCGGTACATGTCAATGTGGGCATGGGAGTTGGCGGTGTGCCGGTTTTTGATACACCACCGCTGGATGTTGTTTCAAGGGCTTCAAAATCTCTAGTAGAAATAGGGAAGGCTGACGGATTGTAGCTGGGTGTTGGTGATCCAATGGGTATGGCTATTACTCACGCGGTAGCCTCTGGCATGGGCGGAATGCGGACTACTGGAGATCTAGTAGCTCGAATGCAAATGGCCAAAGGCATGAAAATTAACGAAGCGAAAGAGTATGTAGCCAATAAACTGGGAGTTCCTGTTCTTGATTTAGCCGATGAAGCTATAGCTAGAGAGCTGCGGGAAGAGCTGAATATCGGTCTTGTTCACGAGTTAGATGGTTTTCCAAAGGGAATAGAGGCTAAGTTCCGTATTGCTAAGCTTCTGGGTATTGAGATTAAATCGGTTAAGAATTTTATTGAGCGAGCAGGGCTGTAAGGAGGGATATTACATTGAACAGGGATGAAGTGTTATCAAGTGCAATTGATTCCATGGTGAATTGTGATGAAAAAAGGGCATTAGAGATAGCAGAGAAAGCAATAGCTGAGGGATTTGATCCAGTTGATATTCTTTCAGAGGGATTCAGCGTCGGGATTAGAAAAGTAGGGGATATGTTCGGAAGAGGAGAAGTGTTTTTACCCCAGTTGATTCTCAGTGCTGAGATTATGAAGAAGGTTGGGGAAATCCTGGATTCCGCTATCTCTAAGGATTCCGCTGAGAAAAAGGGCAAGATGGTCTTTGCAACAGTCGAAGGGGATGTTCATGACATCGGGAAGGGAATAGTTATTTCACTCCTTAGAACCCAGGGAATTGAGGTAATCGATCTGGGGCGTGATGTGAAGACAGATAAGATTATAGAAGCAGCTGTAGAATTTGATGCAGATATTATTGGTACAAGCGCACTGCTTTCCACTACACTTGTCGGGCAGAAGAAACTAGAGGATGAACTCAGAAAAAGAGGGCTCCGGGATCGTTTTAAAACCATGGTAGGTGGAGCGCCCTGTACGCAGCGCTGGGCGGATAAAATTGGAGCAGATGCCTATGGTGAGGATGCCGCTGAAGCAGTGAGCAAGGCCTTAGCATTACTAGATAGAGCTTAATGTAAACAACTGATATATAGGTTTTTTATTTTAACATAATTAAGGAGTGGATGCCTAAGAAACTGAAGAAATTGTAATGTTATAAGTTTGGTTTGGGGTTTTAGTTAGTTTGTTTTAACATTTGGAGGTGAAAATGTTGACGAGAAGAAACCTGAAAGCAGGTGTTAACCGTTGTTCAGGGTTTGGCCTCAAGATGTTTACAGAAGATGAACTGTTTGATATTCACTGTGCTACATTAGAAGTTCTTAAAAATACAGGTATAAAAGTAGAAAGTAAAGAGGCTCAGGAAATTTTCGGGGATGGGGGATGTGATGTTAACCCGAAAACCGATGTGGTTAAATTTCCCGGGTATGTAGTAGAGGATGCGATTCGCAGTGCACCGAGTACTGTTCTACTAGCAGGGAGAAACCCTAAAAACGATTTTGTTGTGGACGGAAAAAGAGTGGGTTTTACAAATTTTGGTGAGGGAATTATGATTAATGATCCTTTTACCAAAGAGTATAGAGAAACCACAAAAGCAGATGTGGGTAAAGCAGCATTAGTGTGTGATGCTCTTGATCAAATAGATGTTCATGAAAGAGCGGTTTCAGCCAGGGATGTGCATCCAGAGGTTGCTGTTTTGCATGAGGCTGAGGAATTTTTCGCCAATACTTCAAAGCACTGTTTTGCTGGTGCAGGAACAGGTAGAAATCTTAAAAAAATGGTTGAAATTGCTTCTGCTATAGTTGGCGGCAGGGACAAGCTGAGAGAAAGGCCGATTTACAGTTCTCTGGTTTGTCCGACCAGTCCTTTGCAGTTAATACAGGATTGCTGTGATGTTATTGTTGAGTGTGCAAGACAGGATATTTGCGTCAATATCCTGTCTATGGCTATGGCGGGTGGGTCTTCCCCGGTTACCATTGCTGGTACTTTGGTAACTCATAATGCTGAGGTGTTGAGTGGTATTGTTTTAAGCCAATTAACGAAAAAAGGGTCACCTGTGTTATATGGGAGTTCTACGACTCGCTTTGACTTAAAATACTCTACCGCTCCTGTAGGTTCCCCAGAACTAGGCGTAATTAATGCTGCTGTAGCAGGCCTTGCACAATATTATCTGCTTCCCAGTTGGGTAGCGGGTGGATAGGCTGACAGTAAGCTTCCTGATGCTCAGGCAGCACATGAGAAAACCATTACTGGTTTGCTGCCAGCATTAGCGGGAGCCAATATAATTTACGGACTGGGGATGCTCGAGCTTGGAATTACCTTCGACTACGCCCAACTAGTTATGGATAATGATATGACCAAAATGATCAAAAAGGCAGTTGAAGGAGTAGCTGTTGATGATGCGACATTGGCTGTGGATGTCATCAGACAGGTAGGTGCCGCTGGTGAGTTCATAACCCATGAGCATACTTTCAAACACATGAAAACAGAGCAGTCCCAACCCGACCTGATCGACCGGAGAATGCGTGATGCATGGCTGGAACGTGGAGGAAAAGATTTTACGGAAAGAGCTTATGAAAAGGCTATTGATATATTAGAAAACTACAAACCAGATCCATTACCTGATGGAGTTCCTGAAAAAATTCGGGAAATTATTGAGGAAACCGAAGAGGAGTACGGGATCAAGAAATAGTGATTTATCGGGGAGTTGGCTTTAAAGCCAATTCCCCGATAAAAGCAAGTTAATAAAACAAGAGGTTGAACCCAAGAAAGATGGTATTATTGTGGCGTCAGTGGCAGCAGTCAGCTCTTGAATGGGGTGTTGACACCGGATTAGCACATGGGAGGAAAACAAGATGAAACTGGCTCTAACAGGCGGAATATTGATTGATGGTACAGGAAAAGATCCAATTGAAAAATCCTTGGTTTTGATTGATGGTCAAAAGATAGTATATGCAGGTCCTGATAAAGAAATTGCCCCTGAATATGAAGTTAAAGACATCAGCGGGAATATAGTTATGCCTGGTCTCATTGACACTCATCTTCACTTTTGCGGCAATCTTAGTGCTGATGACACTGACTGGGTATTGGAGCCGCTCTATCAAAAAGCAGTATGTTCAGTAGCTCAGGCCAGAGAGGCTTTGGAACACGGCCTGACTTCTGTCGGTGAAATATCCCGCTTTGGCATTGACCTCAGGAATATGATCGAGCAGGGTGTTGTACCGGGTCCGAGAGTTATAACTACAGGTCTCGGGTTCTGCCGTACAGCAGGGCATGGTGACTCCCGTAAACTGCCCCTTGAGTATAATGACGTTTCCCATCCCTGGGCCGAACGTATTGACGGACCATGGGATCTGCGTAAAGCCATCCGCAGGCGTGTTCGTGAGAACCCAGATG
>JBASML010000199.1:0-2122 GCA_049656845.1 Syntrophaceticus sp. | reverse complement strand
CTCTCAATGTTTCCCCTATCGAAGCAATAGAGCAGGGATTAATCAGGCAGGACCTGTTTTATCGTTTGGGTGTGGTTACTATTAAAATTCCCTCATTAGTTGAGCGCAAGGAAGACATCCCTTTGTTAACTGAGTATTTTATCGATCATTTCAACAAGGCATTTAAGCTTAATGTACAAGGGGTTTCAGATGAGGTCATGGAAGTGTTTTTAGAATATTATTGGCCAGGAAATGTCAGGGAATTAAGACATGCCATTGAACATGCCATGAACCTTGTAGAAACGGAAACAATTGAAAAAGAACACCTGCCTTATCTGCTTTTTGAAAGGTTAAAGGTAGATTCCCAAAAAAATATTGAAAAAATAGTTGATCATGCGACCAAAGAAATAAGTGACAATGACCTAAAATCTTTTGTTGAATCTGTGGAAAAAGAAGCCATCTTAAATGTTTTGAAAAAAAATAATGGCAATATAAATGAAACAGCTAAAAAATTAGGCCTTAGCCGACAAAACCTAGACTATAAAATGAAAAAATATAGAATATCTTAAACGGTAAATACAAAATATTTTGTATTTTATCAAAATATTTTGTATTTATTAGCTCTTTTATTAGCTCGATCAATGCTCACCGAGGTGAGCATTTTTTGTTTTTCCTTGATACACAAGGATTTCAACCACCTTCTTGTTTTATTTTTTCTCTGGCATACAAATTGCTTTATTAAATATGCAAAGTTAATAATAATTTTCACAATTTACGAAATTATAGAAAGGAGGGATAAAACCTAAGCCTACTTGGAGAAGAATTGGGCTTTAGCTGTCGTTCTCTAGTTATCCTATTATCCTATAGTTTCAAAATTATTCCAAAATAATGAAGGAGGAAACAACATGCAGATGAGCGACCTTGAAAGAACAAAAATTTTACACAATGGAGAAAAAACCCCACAAACTTTCTCCAAGGAAGAAATGGAGCGGCGCAATTCCAAACTCAGGGAACATATGGCTGACAATGATATTGATGCTGTATTGTTTACTTCTTACCATAATATCAAATACTACAGCGACTTTTTGTATACTGCCTTCGGCAGAAACTACGGCCTTGTTGTCACCCAGGACAAGCATGTTACAGTGAGCGCGAATATAGATGGTGGTATGCCTTGGCGCACCAGCTTTGAGGATAACATTGTATATACAGACTGGAAAAGAGATAACTTCGAGTATGCAGTAAAAACAGTTTTAAATGAAGCCGGTATTAAAAAAGGCCGATTGGGTATTGAAGAGGACCATGTGAGCATTGACCTGCGCAGAAAAATTGAAGCTGCATTCCCAGATTTTGAACTGGTAGATATCTCAAAAGCAACAATGAAATTCCGCATGATTAAATCCCAAGAAGAAATTGACCTGATTCGCAATGGCGCACAAATATGTGACATTGGAGGCTATGCAGTTAGGGATGCAATTGCAGAAGGCGTACCTGAATATGAAGTAGCTCTTGCCGGAACACAAGCAATGACCAGAGAAATTGCCAAGCGCTACCCTCACACAATATTAAGAGATACCTGGGTATGGTTCCAGTCCGGAATAAACACTGATGGCGCTCATAACTGGCCCACCACCAGGAAGATACAAAAGGGTGATATCCTCAGCCTAAACACTTTCGCCATGGTCAGTGGCTATTATGTTGCACTGGAGAGAACTCTCTTTTTTGGAGATTTACCTGATGAGTACCGTAAATTGTGGGAGATCAACGTAGAGGTCTATAAGCGTGGCCTTGAGTTAATCAAACCTGGTGTCAAGTGTAAAGATATTTGTTTCGAATTAAATAAAATATACCGGGAGCACAACTTGCTTGCTAACCGTACTTTCGGTTATGGGCACTCCTTCGGTGTGCTCTGCCACTATTACGGCCGTGAAGCAGGACTGGAGCTGCGTGAGGATATCGAAACCGTATTAGAGCCAGGTATGGTAATTTCTATGGAACCATGCATTACCATTCTCGAAGGACAGCCGGGAGCAGGCGGGTATCGTGAACATGATATTCTCGTGATTAAAGAGAATGGTGAAGTTGAAAACATTACCGGTTTCCCAGTTGGGCCAGAACACAATGTTATTAAAGCATAATAATT
>JBASML010000198.1:0-3731 GCA_049656845.1 Syntrophaceticus sp. | reverse complement strand
CATGACCCCCGTCCCTCTGTCACTCTCTCTGTCACTCGTCCCTCTGTCACTTCTGTCACTTCCAATTTACACCCCTTCTTCGTAGTGTTACAATAAATCTAGTCATGCAATATTAGATGGGGGGAGTTGGCATGACCGTTGCCCGGGAGATCCGGATTGAAGGGGTAGTTCAAGGGGTAGGGTTTCGCCCTACTGTTTTTCGTTTGGCTCATAAATACGGGATTAAGGGCTGGATATTGAACTCTTCAGAGGGTGTCACCATTTGGGCTGAAGCCCCTCAAGAAATTATAGATGCCTTTTTGCAGGATATCCTGGATCATCCACCTAAGTTGGCCATGATCGTCAAACACAGCATCAAACCCCGGGAGTTGCAGGGGTTTGACACCTTTTTTATCAAGCACAGCGAGAAGAGCGATCATAAGGATGTAATCATCTCTCCTGATGTAAGTACCTGTGATGAGTGTTATAAGGAGATCATGGATCCCCAAAACCACCGCTATCACTACCCTTTTACCAACTGTACCAACTGCGGCCCCCGCTTTACTATCATCATGGATGTTCCTTATGACCGGGAGAAGACAACCATGCGGGACTTTCCCATGTGTCCGGAGTGTGCCCATGAGTTTGAGGATCCCATGTTCAGGCGCTTTCATGCCCAACCCAACTGCTGCCCGAAGTGCGGGCCACATACTACCTTGCGTGATCAGGAGGGGAATGTTTATCCAGGGCTAGGACATCAGTTTTTGAAAGAGGGAAAGATCCTGGCAGTAAAGGGGCTGGGAGGGTTTCACCTTGTTTGTGATGCCACTAATAGAGAGTCGGTGGCGGCTTTAAGACGCCGCAAAGTGCGGGAATTCAAGCCCTTTGCTGTGATGTGCAAGGACTTGGATGTGGCAAAAAGGTATTGCCATATCTCTCCACAGGAAGCAGAACTGCTGGAGAGTCCGGCACATCCCATTGTGATCCTGAAACGGCTGAAGCTTGATGACCTGCCTGCGGAGATTGCGCCGGGAATAGACACCCTGGGTGTAATGCTTCCTTATACACCCCTGCATCATCTTCTTTTTGATGAGGGGCTGGAGATTTTGGTGATGACCAGTGCCAATATCAGCGATGATCCCCTGATTATTGACAATGACGAAGCATTAAAAAAGTTGAAGGGGATTGCCGACTATTTCCTTTTGCACAACCGCCAAATTTTCAACCGCTGTGATGATTCTGTGGCAGCTGTTGTGGGCGGTGAGGTGCAAATCATCCGCCGTGCCCGGGGTTATGTGCCACTGCCTATTGATCTACCAGTGGAGCCTCCCGCAGTGATGCTGGGGTGTGGTGGAGATTTAAAAAGCACCTTCTGCATGACTAAGGGGAGGGGGGCTTACCTCAGCCAGCACCTGGGGGATATTAAACACTATGGGAACTACCAGCAGTTTTTATACACTATTCCCCGTTTTGAAACGATGCTGGATGTAAAACCGGAGATAGTTGTCTATGATTTGCATCCGGATTATATGGCAACTCGCTGGGCTAAGGGACTAAAAGGGGTACGGAAAATCGGTGTTCAGCACCACCAGGCTCATATGGCAAGCTGCCTGGCTGAAAACCAGGTGACAGGGCCTGCTCTGGGAGTAGTTTGTGATGGCACTGGCTACGGGTTAGATGGTGCCATCTGGGGATTTGAATTCTTTTCCGGAACACCTGATAACCTGGAGCGGATGGCACACCTTTCCTATATACCACTGCCCGGGGAGATTACAATTAAGAGGCCATCGAGGATGTCCTTTGCCTATCTCTATGAACTTTTTGGTGATGCGGGCTTGAAATACGCTCAGAGATATCTGCCGGAATTACCCGATGAAGAACAGCAGGTGCTGGTAAGGCAGCTGGAAAATAGATTCAATACTGTTTTGACCTCCAGCTGTGGCCGCTTTTTTGATGCTGTTTCCGCACTCCTGGGTATCTGTACCAAAGTGCAGTATGAGGGGCAGGCGGCCATCGAGATGGAAACCCTGGCAGATGTGAATGCTGCTGATGCTTATAGTTTTGAGTTTTGTACTGGCTCTAAGCCCTATACACTTGGGGTGAGGGGAATTTTCCAAGGAATTTTAGCGGATTTAAAACAGAATACTTCAGTTTCGGAGATTGCCGGAAGGTTTCATAATACAATTGCCGAAATGATCATTATGGTTTTGAAAAAGATGCGGGAGGATACAGGGCTGAATCTGGTGGCCTTGAGCGGCGGGGTGTTCCAGAATAATCTGCTCTTTCTGCTGCTGCGTAGGAGACTGGCGGAAGAGGATTTTACGGTTCTCTACCATAAGAAGGTTCCGACCAATGATGGCGGGGTTTCTCTGGGACAAGTCTATATTGCGAGTGAGGTGATCAGGAAAGATGTGTCTTGCCATTCCATCCAAGATCTTAAAGATTAATGGGCAGATTGCTGAAGTGGATATTGGTGGAAACGTCAAGGAAGTAAACATTATGCTGACTCCTGAGGCGAAGGTTGGAGATTATGTTCTGCTCCATGCGGGTTATGCCATCCAGGTGATCGACGAAAAATCAGCTGAAGAAATATTTGACGCATGGGATGATGCTTATGAAGCACTCCAGTAAAAAAGAATATGCGCGCTTTTTGCTGGAACGGCTGCACCAGGAGAGCGACCGTCCGCTAACTGTGATGGAGGTCTGCGGCACCCATACTGTGGCTATTGCCAGGAGTGGAATCAGGGATCTCTTGCCGGAGAAAATGCATCTCCTTTCTGGGCCGGGATGCCCGGTTTGTGTTACAGATGACCATGACCTGGATGTGGTGATGGCCTTAGCGCGCCAGGATGGGATTATCCTGGCCACCTTTGGGGATATGATGCGTGTCCCTGGGACAGAAAGCAGTCTGCTACAGGAAAAGAGCAGAGGGGCGGATGTGCGTGTGGTCTACTCGCCATCTGATGCTCTGCAGTTGGCCAAGGAAAATCCCGGAGCCCAGGTGGTTTTCCTGGGTGTGGGTTTTGAGACTACAACACCTGTTGTGGCTGCAGCGTTAGATCAGGCAGTACAGATGGGGCTGGAGAATTTTTCTGTTTATTCACTGCATAAGTTGGTTCCACCTATTATGAGGGTGCTTCTTGAAGACCCCGATGTAAAGATCGATGCTTTTCTCAATCCGGGGCATGTCTGCACTATCCTGGGGACAGAACCCTTCAGGTTTATTGCTGAGGAATATGGTAAGCCCTGTGTAGTGACCGGATTTGAGGCTGTGGATATCCTGGAGGCCCTGCTGCTCATTGTGCGCCAGTATCGTAGCGAGAGCCCGGCTGTGGATATTCAATACAAACGGGCAGTGCGACCTGAGGGGAACCCGGTAGCTATAGGCTTTATTGAGAAGTACTTTACTCCTGTAAATGCCCGCTGGCGAGGGATCGGTGAGGTGCCGGGAAGTGGCCTTGAACTGCGAGAGGAGTATGTGCAGTATGATGCCAGGAAGAGGTTTCCCATTTCTGTTAAACCAGGGAAGCCACGTAAGGGGTGTGCCTGTGGAGAGATCCTCAAGGGTTTGAAGCTTCCCTATGAGTGCCCGTTATTCGGTAAGGCTTGTACCCCGGCAAAACCAGTGGGACCCTGTATGGTTTCTACAGAAGGGTCTTGTGCAGCTTATTACCGTTATGGAAGACAGAAAGCTGGTGTTTAAGAATTGAAGAATGCAGAAGATGATGTGATTATTCTTGGTCATGGCAGTG
>JBASML010000197.1:0-6208 GCA_049656845.1 Syntrophaceticus sp. | reverse complement strand
TACTCCCAGGGTCCCAGGGGTAGATCTGTCTTAAAATGGCGTATTAGAGTTAAATATTACCATAAGTAGCGCTGGTCAAAATGCTGTGGTTATCATCTGCAAGAAGAATTGCCTGAAAACGGTAATTTATAGTGATTTATCTTTTCTTTTAGATAAAAAATGGGGTACAACGCAAATGCCTCCAGTTTAATTTAGCTTGACACCTCGTGCCCCATTAAGTATAATGGTTCCACAAATGAGTAGTTTGAAAGACGAAGAACGGGAAGAGTAGGTGCTGGCAAAGCAAAAGAGAGGAACCGTCACCGGCTGAAAGCGGTTCTGGCAGAGCGGCGCTGAAAGTGCGCCTGGGAGTCGTGACACCGAAACTAAGTAGGTGTCAACGGTGGGAGACCGTTAGATCTTAAGCTTGAGGGGTTTAAATAACCTGAAGCAGAGTGGAACCACGGGAGAAATCCTTTCGTCTCTGAAGGCGAAAGGATTTTTTATATTTAAAAACAAAAAGGAGGAGAGTGTGGATGGGATTGTTCCGGAGAATCAAGAGAGATATCAAGGTTGTTTTTGAGCGGGATCCTGCAGCGAAAAGTATTATGGAGGTTCTCTTCTGTTACCCGGGTTTCCATGCCATTCTCATGCATAGAATTGCCCACTGGTTTTACCAAAGGGGTATGGTATTAATCCCCAGGATGATCTCGCAGTTAAATAGATTTCTGACAGGGATTGAAATTCACCCCGGGGCTAAAATTGGTGATGGCTTGTTTATTGACCATGGTATGGGAGTGGTGATCGGGGAAACCGCTGAAATTGGCGATAATGTTACCCTCTACCAGGGAGTAACATTAGGGGGGACCGGCAAAGAAAAGGGCAAGCGTCATCCCACTGTTGGTAATAATGTGGTTGTCAGCAGTGGAGCCAAGGTTTTAGGCTCACTGAAGATAGGCGATAATGTGAAGATTGGTGCTGGGTCGGTGGTGCTGCGAGATGTGCCTGACAACTGCACAGTTGTAGGGGTGCCAGGTAAAGTTGTCAAGTGTGATGGCCGTAGGGTAAGGGATATTACTGATGATGGCATTGACCTAAGGCACAACCTTTTGCCGGATCCAGTTGGTGAGATGATGTTGACTTTACAGGAAAGAATAATCCATCTGGAAAAACAGATTGCGGAATTGGAGGCAAAACTCGATGGCCCTGAAAATATACAACACATTGTCTAAACAAAAAGAGGAGCTAGTGCCCAGAGTGCCGCAGCAGGTGAAGATGTATGTCTGCGGCCCTACTACTTATGATTTTATTCACCTGGGGAATGCTCGAGCATTAGTGGTCTTTGATACCATCAGGAGGTATCTGGAATACAAGGGGTACCAGGTTACTTATGTCCAGAATTTTACTGATATCGATGACAAAATTATCAACCGCGCCAGGGAGGAAGGTGTGGATCCCCTTGAGCTTGGGGAGAAGTATATCGGTGAATACTTCAGAGATGCGGATGCTCTTAGGGTAAAGAGGGCAGATGTCCATCCCCGGGCCAGTGAGCATATCCCAGAAATGCTGGAGATGGTTAAGGTTCTTTATGAGAAGGGGGTGGCCTATGAGGTAAATGGTGATGTTTATTTTTCTGTACGAGAGTTTAAGGAATATGGGAAACTTTCCGGCCGTACTTTAGAGGAGATGCTGGCCGGTGCACGGGTGGATGTAGATGAGCGCAAGCACGACCCTCTGGATTTTGTGCTCTGGAAGGCAGCAAAACCGGGAGAACCTGCCTGGGAGAGTCCCTGGGGACCAGGGCGCCCGGGCTGGCACTTGGAATGCTCGGTGATGTCGCTTAAATACCTGGGGTTCAGCTTTGATATTCACGGTGGTGGCAGCGACCTTATCTTTCCTCACCATGAAAATGAAATCGCCCAGGCGGAGGCTTACACGGGTTCATCACCCTTTGCCCGCTATTGGATCCATAATGGTTTTGTAACGGTTGATCAGGAAAAGATGTCTAAATCTCTGGGAAATTTCTTTATCGTCAGGGATCTCCTTCAGGAATGGGCTCCTGAGGTATTGCGTTTTTTCCTGCTCTCGACCCACTATAGCAGTCCCCTGGATTATGGTCCCAAGAGTTTAAAGTCTGCTCGAAAAAGTTATAACAGGCTTTCTAATACACTTGATTTGCTGGACAGCATTATTGAGGGCAAACAAGGCGCAGTTGGAGGAGGGCTTTCCAAGGATGCTGAGGCCTTTCATGACCGTATAGTTTCTTGTGTTGCGGAATTTGAAGAAGCCATGGATGACAACTTTAACACTGCATTAGGTTTGGCAGCCCTATATAATATGGGGCGAGAAATCAACAGTTTTATTAATCACGAGGATTTTGTGCCAACACCCTCGGCCATCCATGTATTGGCGCAGGTACGGCAGTGCTATCAAAACCTTTTGGATATCATGGGCCTTCTCCCCGGGGAAAAACGCGAATTAGGGATAGAGTATTTAGAGGGGATGCGGGAAATTGCTTTTTCTTTGAAAGATAGAGCGGGGGATCTACTGCCTCCTCAACTGCCCAGGGAACCACAGGAATTATTAAACCTCCTGATCATGGTGCGCCAGGATGCAAGGGCACAGAAGGATTTTCAGCTGTCTGACCAGCTGCGAGAGGCCTTGAAAAAGGAAGGGATTATACTGGAGGATACCCCCCGGGGTACCCGCTGGAGGCTGGTGTAAGCCTTTTTAATCTACCCGGCTCTCTACAGAGCAGGGATGCGTCGATTTTTGATGCGTCAGCACTAAGAATGAAGATGACGGCTGGTGTTTTATGCTGGAACAGGCTATGATTAAATTATTGCAGTTTGATAACAGCAAGCTAGTAATAACTAAACTCTGAGAATTATAATTGTTTTTTTGGAAGAGGGTATTCTAAGATGAGAGTAGATCTGATTGCCTATACCCCGGATCCAGAGGCAGCGGTTGCCGCGGCAGCGCGCATCTGCTACTCTGACAGGGGTGCTGTTGATTTGAAGAAAGGGCTGAGCAGGGAAGAGATAAGCAGTTTACTTAAAAGGCTGATCTCTATGGGACACCTTTCACCTATAGAACACGCCAGCTTTACTTTTGCTATTGAAGGAGTGAGCCGTTCCCTTTCTCACCAGCTGGTAAGGCACCGGATCGCTTCTTACTCTCAGAAGTCACAGCGCTATGTGAATGAAAATAATTTTTCCTATATCACTCCTCCTACCATTGCTGCAGATCCAAAGGCTTTGGCTTTGTATGAACAGGTTATGGGGGAATTAAAGGAAGCGTATGGAAAGCTGGCTGGTATTGTCCCCCGGGAGGATGCTCGCTATCTACTCCCTAATGCTACGGAAACAAAGCTTGTTTGTACAATGAATGCCCGTTCCCTTTATAACTTTTTCCGGATGCGCTGTTGCCGCCGTGCCCAGTGGGAGATCCGTGAGCTGGCTTTGAGGATGCGGGAACAGGTGCGCCAGGTTGCACCGATACTTTTTGTTTCAGCCGGCCCTTCTTGTGAGGTTGATGGTATTTGTTGGGAGGGCGAGTTCTCCTGTGGTAAAGTACAGGATGTGCGCTGTCGGGAGGTAGCAGATGATGGACGAGACCATCTGGGGACGTAATCCTGTAATGGAGGCCCTGCGAGCAGGGCGGCCCTGTAATAAAATTATTATAGCACGTGGCAGCAGCGGTGGAATGGGTGATCTGATCGCCAGAGCGCGAAAGGATGGTATTCCTGTGCAGTTTGTGCCGCGTAATGTCCTCGACCGTTTGACTAAGGGAGATAACCACCAAGGTGTTGCTGCTTCCCTCAGCCCGAAAAAGTACGTTTCCGTAGAGGAAATTTTAGCTCGGGCAGAAAGCAGGGGGGAAGATCCCTTAATAGTTGTTCTTGCAGGATGGGAGGATCCACAGAACCTGGGTGCCATAATTCGCAGTGCAGAGGGAGCAGGGGTGCACGGGCTGATCATCCCCAGGCATAGGGCGGTACCCTTGACCGGTACCGTAGAGAAGGTATCTGCGGGTGCCTTGGAATATATGCTTGTCAGTAGAGTTGGAAACCTGGCTCAAACCTTGATTAACTTACAAAAAAAAGGGCTTTGGATAGCCGGGGCGGATATGACAGGGGAACTTCCGTATTATGAAGCAGACATGACTGGCCCCCTTGCACTGGTTATTGGTGGGGAAGAGAAAGGACTCGGCCGCCTGACGAAAACCTGTGACTTTCTCGTGCGTATTCCCATGCAGGGAAAGATTGGGTCACTTAATGCTGCAGCTGCAGGTTCGATCCTACTTTTTGAGGTTCTGCGCCAAAGGCTGCAAGCAATAGAAAAGGGGCCCAGGGGAGGGTGAAATATTGGATGGAATCCTGCTGGTTGATGGGTACAATGTAATCAACAACTGGCCAGAGTTATCAGTTCTGAAAGAGCAAGACCTTGCCCACGCACGGGACAAATTGGTTGCTGATCTATCAGAGTTTCAGGCTCTTTGCGGTATTCAGGTGATAGTGGTTTATGATGCCCACTTTGTGAAAGGTGGAGTAGAGCACCGGGAGAGCAGTCAGGGTGTTGAAGTGATCTATACCAAAGAAGGGGAAACTGCGGACAACTGGATCGAGCGCTATGCAGCAGAGCATCATTCGATACCTGCAAATAAAAATATACCTCTTTTTGTGACCACCTATGACTGGCTGGAGCAGCGGATTATATCTGCCCAAGGTGCCTACCGTGTTACCCCCCAGGAGCTTTGGCAGGACATGAAAAAACTACAAAAAATTGAAAAAGAGCGACTGAACGGGAAATGTGAACGAGTACTGTTGGATAGCCATCTCTCAGAGAAAACAAAGAAGGTTTTAGAAGGTTGGCGTCGTCACAAGTTTTCTAAATATAATACGGAGTTGTCGGAGTAGTGCGCTTTGTGTAAAAGCTAATAAATAATTTGCTTATGGTTGTTAATATATAATCTTTCGACACCCATAATCTGTTGCTTGACTTTGTGATGGCTTCTATATATAATTGTTCATGTGCCACGGACAAGCCAAAACACTCAGTCCTTTCACCAAAACCCCTTACAGAGTTACATCACTTTTGTGCTCGCACCTTATTTTGATAGAGCATAATGGACAAAGGTGCTGTTCCTCGGCTTGAGATACAGCAGTAACTAGCTGGCGCACAATATTTGAAGAAGGAGCCGTTGTTAAACACATTTCCTTGCTTAAATACACCAGCATAAGCACAAGGAATTCCCTAATAAATTTTTTTTAGGAGGCGATGTGTTTAATGTCTACCCTCACGAGCCAGGAGCCCTGTGAAACATTCCAATCTATGTCAGATGAAGATATTGTAGAACTGGCAAAATGTGGGCGAGAGATTGCTGTTGAGCATTTAATCAATAAGTACAAAAACTTCGTGCGGGCAAAGGCACGGTCTTATTTTTTAATAGGTGCCGACCGTGAGGATATTATCCAAGAGGGGATGATTGGCCTTTATAAGGCAATCAGAGATTATCGAGGAGACAAGCTGTCTTCATTTAGAGCCTTTGCAGAACTCTGTATTACCAGACAGATTATTACCGCCATCAAAACCGCAACACGGCAAAAACATATACCGCTGAATTCTTATGTCTCTTTGAATAAGCCTATTTATGATGAAGATTCTGATAGGACACTGTTAGATGTGATAACTGGAAACAAGGTCAGTGATCCCGAGGAGTTGATTATCAGCCAGGAGGAATTTGAAGACATAGAGGATAAGATGCGAGAAATCCTCAGTCCTCTTGAATGGAAGGTCCTAATGGCGTATTTGGAGGGCAAATCATATCAGGAAATGGCTTTAGAGTTGAACAGGCATGTCAAATCGATAGATAATGCACTCCAAAGAGTTAAGCGCAAATTGGAGCGATATTTGGAAAAACGTGATTATTAAAGATCCCTTGATTTTTTTATAATTCCTCTGTATAATAGTTTTTGTCATAAAAAACGAGCCGACGTAGCTCAACTGGAAGAGCGGCTGATTTGTAATCAGCAGGTTTAAGGGTTCGAGTCCCTTCGTCGGCTCCAGTAAATGTGGAGAGGTACCCGAGTGGTCAAAGGGAGCAGACTGTAAATCTGCCGGCGCAGCCTTCGAAGGTTCGAATCCTTCCCTCTCCACCATATCGCGGGGTGGAGCAGTGGTAGCTCGTCGGGCTCATAACCCGAAGGTTGCAGGTTCGAATCCTGTCC
>JBASML010000196.1:0-5906 GCA_049656845.1 Syntrophaceticus sp. | reverse complement strand
CCTGGATAAGGTGCAGTCTCAGTGCATGCCGGGGTCTTCTGTGGTGATCCTCTTTTTTAACTGGGGAACTGATATGGATTTTGCAACTCTGGAAGTGAGGGAAAAGCTGGATCTTGTGCGGGGTTTTCTTCCCAGCGGTGTTAAGGATCCGACGATCTTTAAGCTGGATCCCTCTCTGCTTCCTGTTATACAGGCGGGAATGAGTATCGGGAGCAGCAGCACCGAGAGCGCCGATTTAGCTGCTGGTGACGCCAATTCCGCCGGCACTCAAAGCGCCCAAGCGGCTGCGGCCACCAGCCCCAACACCAGCCCCAACACCAGCCCCAACACCAATACCGGCACCCAACTTGCCGCCTCCGGGAATTCCGCAACCTCCGGGAATTCCGCAAAAGACGCCGCCCCGGCTAACCTGGCGGATCTCACCTACACCGCCTCAGAACAGGTCAAGCCGCGGCTGGAGCGGTTACCTGGTGTGGCCTGGGTTGTGATCAGCGGTGGGGTGAGCAATGAGGTGCAGGTCCTCATGGATCCCGCACAGATGGAGGCACACGGCCTCACAATAGAATATGTCGCCCAACTTTTAATGGGAGAAAACTTAGGGATCACAGCAGGCACCATCAAGCAAGGCCAAAAGGAACTGAGGATTACCACCAAGGGTGAATTCGAGGACCTGGAGCAGATTGCCAATACACCTATTGTTACCCCAAAGGGGTCACTTGTCTACCTGAAAGACATCTCAGAGGTCAAACAGACCTTCAGCGACATCACCCAGAAAACCAGCATGAATGGGGTTCCCAGTGTGGGGATCAGCATTTTCAAGCAGACCGGGGCAAATACCGTCCAGGTTGCTGAAGCTGTGAGCGAAGAGCTTGAATCACTGAAAAAAGAACTGCCAGAAGATACCCAGATCAACACAGTCTTTGATCAATCAGAATTCATCAAACTGTCCATCGACAGTGTCAAGAACAACGCCCTGATCGGTGCTTTTCTGGCGATTCTGGTCATCTTCCTCTTCCTGCGCAATGGCCGCACAACACTGGTGATCGCCATTTCGATCCCCATCTCCATCATCACCACCTTTGTCATGATGTACTTTGCGGGCTTTACACTTAACATGCTTACATTGGGTGGTTTGGCATTAGGGGTGGGGATGATCGTTGATGACTCTATTGTGGTTTTAGAGAGCATCTTCCGCTACCGAGAGGCAGGCTATTCCGCGTGGGAGTCTGCCACAGCGGGTGCCCAGGAAGTGGCAATGGCTGTTACCGCTTCCACCCTCACCAATGTGGTGGTCTTTCTGCCGGTGGTATTTGTCGAAGGGATCGCCTCACAGATCTTCAAAGAGCTCGCCCTCACAGTTGCCTTTGCCCTTCTGGCTTCGCTGCTGGTGGCCCTGACCCTGGTTCCGGTTCTGGCTAACCGCCTGGCACAGGTAACAAGGAGCTATGATGAAAAAACTCTTTACGGCAAAATAATGATCGGCTGGGGGCGTGCCTTGGATGCCCTGGACACCAACTACCGTAAGCTGCTGGCCTGGTCAATGAACAACCGGTCAAAAGTGCTGCTCACCGTCTTAGGCATCTTTATCTTTTCAGTTGCCTTATACCCACTGATGGAAAGTGAGTTCCTGCCCGAGATGGAGGGAAATGAGGTTGCCATTAATATAGAAATGCCCAGCGGCACTGGGCTTGAGGAAACCTATCAGGTCGCAGAAGAAGTGGAGAAGATCTGTGAAAAAGTGCCTGAGGTAGACACCATTTTCACAACAGTTGGTTCATCAGGTGTGATGAGCATGGTGCAGTCACCGGATCCTGACAAAGCCTCAATACAGGCGCGGCTGCTCCCTAGAGAGGAGCGTCAAAGAAGTGCTGGCGAGGTGGTCAAAGAGCTGCGCAAAGAGGTGGCAGAACTGCCAGGTGCGAAGATTGAGGTTGCCGAGAGCGGCCTCGAATCGATGGGTATGGGTTTAGAATCCCCAGTGAGCATTTCTCTTACTGGTGATGACCTGGATGTTCTGGAGGAAAAGGCAAATGAGATAGCCAGTGTCGTCAGTAAAGTGCCTGGCACCAGCAATGTTAAAACATCCCTGGAAGAGGGAAAACCCGAAATTCAGGTGAAACTTGACCGTGACAAGGCTGCCTCCTATGGGTTGGGAACCTACCAGGTGGCCAAGGCCTTGAAATCAGCTGTTTCCGGTGATGTGGCAACCAGGTACCGCAGCGACGGCAAGGAGATGGACTTAAGGGTGCGGCTTGTTCCAGAGGAATGCGCAAGCCTTGAAGACATGGAAAACCTGCGCATCTCTTCACCTTTAGGTGTTCAAGTACCCTTAAAGGAAATCGCCCAATTAAAGAAGACCCAGGCACCAGCGGTGATCTCCCGCCAGGACCATACCCGCGTATGTACCATCAATGCAGCACTGGAAGACCGTTCACTGGGCAGTGTGATGGACGATATCCGTGCAGAACTTGATAAAATGCAGCTGCCGCCAGGCTACAGCATCACCTACGGTGGGGAACAAGAACAGATGATGGAGTCCTTTGATGCCCTGAAGATTGCCCTGATTTTAGGGGTTATCCTGATCTATATGGTGATGGCTTCCCAGTTCGAATCCCTGCTCCACCCCTTTGTGATTATGTTTACCATACCACTGGCTTTAATCGGCGTGATCCTGATCTTTGTCATTACAGGGATGAATTTCAGCATCTCCGCTTATATAGGGGTGATTCTCCTGGCTGGGTTGGCGGTGAAAAACGGGATTGTTTTGGTGGACTATATCAATACGCTGCGCTCCCGCGGCCTCTCCCGGAAAGAAGCCATCCTGCAGGCTGGCCCCATCAGGCTGCGGCCGGTGCTGATGACCGCACTGACAGCTATCTTTGCCATGCTGCCCCTGGCCTTGGCCACAGGAGAAGGGGCAGAGATCGATGCCCCCCTTGCCTTGACAGTAATCGGCGGCTTGACCGTGGCGACATTCCTTACCCTGGTTGTCGTCCCGTTGATGTATACACTTCTTGAAGATGTAGGTATACGTTTAGGAATCATCAAGGGAGAAGCAAACTAATTATGCAAGTTATTCAAGCTGCTCCCATACATTCCTAATCATTGCCAGTCATTCCCAGGTGCCTGTCACCTGTAAATCGTTCCCAGGTGACTGTCACCAAGCGGCAGGCACCTGGGAAAACATGATAATAATAGGAGGTGGGAAAATGCCGAGGAGAGAGCAAATTTTGGAGTCTGCAGCTGCTCTCTTTGCAGAAAAGGGGTTTTTTGCTGCAACTGTTGAGGAGATTGCCAGCCGTGCAGGCATCGGCAAAAGCACTGTTTACGAATACTTTGACAGCAAGGATCACATCTTCCAGGAAATACTGAAAGGAGGGCTGGAGACCTACATGAATGCCATGAAGGGGCGGCTCAAACCACCCTGTTCAGTAAGAGATGTGCTCACAGCCATCGGAACCGCCCACTTCAACTTTATCAGAGAACACACCCACATTGCCCGCATTTTAGCAGATGAATACAACAGCCAGTCCCCCTGGGCAAAAGAACTGCTGCTGCAGCTCAGAGAACGCCGCATATCCATGTTCTCCTCCCTGATCAGCCAGGGAATAGAACTAGGCGAATTTCGCATGATGAACCCCCGCATAGGAGCAGAGGTTTTCCTGGGGGTGCTCGGCGCCCTTTGTATGCCATTTCTTTGCAACATCAGTGATGCCAATAGTGCAGCTGCAGATACAACCGCTGCAGAAAAACGTTTCTATCATGGTATCGACCTCTTTTTTACAGGAATACTAAGCTGAACAAAAAATGTTTATAAATTCCATCAACAAGGAAGGATTTAGGATATAGTTGTAGAAGTCTAAAAAAGAGATCAGTGAACCTGGCCCCTGGCATCAGGTTTCCGACACCTGGCCCCTGGCATCAGACTGATACAGACATCTAAAATGAAAGGTGTGACACTATGCTGCGTGTTGCGGCAGCGGGCTGCTACAGTATCAACCATCCTGGTGAAGAGGCGGAAATAGCCGCGGCGGCTGCTGCCCTGCGGGCGCTTTCACCAGGCATTGAGATTACTGTTTTCACCCAGAACACCAAGCAGACAAGCCGTGTTCCTGGGGTGCGTGCGGCCAGCTGGTGGAACCCTTTTGCTGTGATTTATACAATACTGCGCTCCGATATAGTTCTCAGCTGTGGTGCGAATTCCCTCAAAGATACAGAAGGAATAGGAAGGTTGATCAGCCACCTTTTGATCATTTTTACCGCAAGGCTCTTTGGTAAGCCAGTGGCTTCATATGCCCAGGGGGTTGGCCCCTTAGAAAGCCGTTCGGGGCGCCGCTTGGTGCGTTTTATTTGCGACCGTTTTGACCTGATTACGGTCCGCAACCAGGCATCAAAGGATAAACTCCTCAAGATAGGGGTAGAGCGCCCACCCATTGTGGTGACCGCGGACCCGGTTTTTGCGTTTAACCCTGCACAGTTTGACAAAGAAACAGGGCATTCCCTGATGGAAAAGATAAGGTCAGAGGCATCGCAAAAAGAACAATTGGATAAAGAACGATTAGATGAAGAACAAATGGATGAAGAGAAAACAGCCATCAAGGCCGCAGCCGATTTCATGGGTAAAGGTGCAGACACAGAAGAAGGGGAGGAAGAAGAACCTGAAAAAGATAAAAAGCCTCTGCTGGGGGTTGTCCTCCAGGAACTAGAAGGAAACCGCCAGTACAAGAGTGCAGTTGCATCAACTGCGGACAGGCTGGCCAGAGAGGGGTGGGAGATCCTGCTGCTGCCCTTCAAATACCCCGCAGATATTCAGGTCTGCCAGGAGGTCAGCTGGCTCATGCAGGAGCCTAGTTTACAGAACAGAGAGAGGCTGTCACTTGAACACCTCTTCAGCCTTATCGGAGAGGTGGATATGCTGCTGGGGATGCGCCTGCCCGCACTGATCATGGCATCAGTGATGCGCAAGCCGTGTATAGGGATTGCCACAAACAGTAAAACCGCTAAATTTCTCAAGGCCATCGAACAGCCAGAGGCTGTCAAACTCGAAGATTTGGATTCAGGTAGCCTATACCAGCTGATTGCCTCCACCTATGAGAAGAAAAAGGAGATCTCCTCCCACTTGGATCAGGTGCTGCCCCAGCTGCGCCAGCAGTCCTGGGAGTCCGCGGGCCTGATCCTGAGCTGCTTTTACTCCCGCTTTCCCCACAAAAGATATGGTACCACCCGCATCAAGAGGCCAGAAAAACCAGGGAGGACAATTTAACATTTAATTTAATGAGGAGTGAACCAAGTGACAAGAGAAGAAGCATTAAAACTGATCGAGGAGAAGGTACAAACCCAGGAACTGATTCACCACATGATGGCCACAGCTGCCATTATGGAGGGGCTTGCAGAAAGGCTCGGCCAGGATCAGGAAAAATGGTATTTGGCAGGCCTGCTGCATGACATCGACTATGAAGAAACCAAGGATGACCCAGAGCGGCACAGCCTGGTGGCAGCAGAGTGGCTGCAGGAGATGGGCTTGGACGAAGAACTGGTGCATGCGGTGAAATCCCACAATGACCATGAGGGGGTAGAACGCACCACACCCCTGGATAAGGCCTTATATGCAACAGACCCACTCTCAGGGCTGATCACAGCCACCGCCTATGTGATGCCCACCAGAACCCTGGCCCAGGTGAGAGTCAAATCCATCAAAAAGAAGTTCAAAGACAAAGCCTTTGCCCGCGGTGCCAACAGAGAACAAATCCGAACCATAGAAGATCTGGGCATCGAACTCAACGAGTTTTTCGAGATCGCCCTGACAAAAATGCAAGAAATCGCCGCATCCCTGGATTTAGCCTGACCCATCACCGGGCCAATCACCGGGACGGTTCTCCTGATTGGTCCAATCACAATCAGCAGAA
>JBASML010000195.1:0-2887 GCA_049656845.1 Syntrophaceticus sp. | reverse complement strand
CCACATCTCATTTACCAACCACCATTCTTACTCCCACTCAATGGTACCAGGTGGTTTAGGTGTAAGATCATAGAGCACCCGGTTGATACCAGGCACCTCACTTAAAATCCGGTTGGCAATTCGCTCCAACAGCTGCGTAGGGAGGCGAGCCCAATCAGCTGTCATCGCATCTTCACTGGTAACCGCACGGATCACGATAGGGTGAGCATAGGTGCGTTTCCCCTCTGAGATACCCACACTCCTCACCGGCAGCAAAACCGCAAAGTACTGCCAAATTTCCTGATCTAGGCCAAACTGCCGAATTTCTTCTCTCAGGATATAATCTGCCTCCCGGACCAAGGCAAGTTTCTCCTCACTCAACTCTCCCAAAACCCGCACCGCTAAACCAGGCCCCGGGAAGGGCTGGCGCCAGACAGCCTCATGTGATAAACCCAATTCCTGACCAACCAGGCGCACCTCATCCTTGAACAGCAAACGCAGTGGTTCTAGGAGATTCAGCTTCATATCTTTGGGAAGCCCTCCCACATTATGATGACTCTTTACTAAACCGTCAGTAGGTGTTCCAGATTCGATAACATCTGGATAAATAGTACCCTGGAGAAGAAAGTCAAACTTCCCTAGCCGGGCGGCTTCCTCCTCAAAGACCCTGATAAACTCATGACCGATGATTTTCCGCTTTTTCTCAGGATCCGACACTCCAGAAAGTTTAGCCATAAACCTTTCCCGTGCATCAACAATGATCATCTTTAATCCCAGATGATCCTTGAGAAGTTTCGTTACCTGTTCTTTTTCCCCTTTTCTAAGCAAACCGTGATCCACAAAGATACAGGTTAACTGCTCGCCGATAGCCCTGTGAGTCAAAACAGCTGCAACTGTAGAATCAACACCACCACTCAATGCCCCAATCACCCGAGAGCCGCCCACGGTTTTTCTGATTTCCAGAATCTGTTCTTCAATGAAAGCCGCTGGGGTCCAGTCACCACAACAGCCGCAAATATCATAAAGGAAATTCCGGATAATCTGTTTCCCGTAATTGCCTTCTGTCTCTGGATGGAACTGAACACCAAAAATACGGCGATTTTCATCAAAAAAAGCAGCTATATTAGTTCCAGGTGCTGTAGCTGCCACAGTAAAACCCGCAGGAAGTGTTTCCACAAGGTCGCCCTGGCACATCCGGACTGATATCTCCTCAGGCAAGCCTTTAAATATCAAATCCTGGCACAGCAGGGTCAGCTGCACATCCCTGCTCTCCCTTTTCTCCCCTCCGCTCACCTTTCCTCCCAACATCTGGGCCAGCAGCTGCATCCCTCCGCCGATCCCTAGCACTGGTACTTCTTGCAGCAAAGCGGGGTCACACCATAGAGATCCTTCATCATGAACACTAAATAACTCTCCTGATAGCACCAATCCGCGGGGTTTCTTCTTCCTGATTTCATCCACAGCTAGAGTATAAGGAACAACCTCACAAAAAACGCCTGCCTCCCGGATGCGGCGGGCAACTAACTGGGTATACATACCACCAAAATTCACAATAAGGACCCTCTCGCGTTCATCCACTAGTTGTCCCTTCCTTCACTTCCCGAGT
The DNA here is from genome assembly GCA_049656845.1 of Syntrophaceticus sp. Classification (GTDB taxonomy): domain Bacteria; phylum Bacillota; class DSM-12270; order Thermacetogeniales; family Thermacetogeniaceae; genus Syntrophaceticus. The sequence continues at coordinate 1,302 of JBASML010000195.1, read as the reverse complement.
ATCCTGATCACATCCCTGGTGCAAAATGTAGATGTCAGGAAGATTACGGAAACGCTGGCCGCAGTCAAGGCCATACCCTACAACAAAATAATCGGGTATGGTAAAACCGTTGTAATCAGGTAACAGCTCCACTTTGCGCCTATCAGGTTTGTCCAGCAGTGTGCAAATCTTTAAGCTGGCAGGCCCACGGGCCTTCAAATTTTTATATAAATAATTTAGGGTTAGGCCTGTGTCAATAATGTCCTCCACCAGGAGAACGTGTCTTCCGGTGATATTCTCATCCAAATCCTTAAGAATTCTAACAACTCCAGAGCTGGCTGTTTGGTCCCCATAGCTGGAAACAGCAACAAAATCAATAACCACAGGGATCTTTAGCTTGCGCACAAGATCAGCCATAAAGACAAAAGCACCCCGCAGGATGCCTACCACCAGGAGTTCCTTTCCATCATAATCCTGGTTGATTTGCCCGGCCAGTTCATTGACCTTTGACTGCAGCTTTTCCTCAGCAAGCAGCATTTCCAGTTTATGCAACTATACCCCCACCTATCCAACATTCTCTTCATTTTATAGAAAAAAAATCATGTTTCATTATATCACAAATTGATAAATAATTTAGCTAAAAACCGGAGAGATTACCGCTCTTTACGCCTTTAGAGCGTACCAAGCTCCCAGGAGGCAAGGTATTTTTTCTGTTCTTCGGTCAGTTCTTCGATCTCGACCCCGTAAGCAGCCAGTTTAAGCCTGGCTACACGCTCATCGATCTCCCGTGGCACCTGGTAGACACCAGCCTCTAGTTTTCCCTGCTCAGCCACTAACCAGGCGGCAGACAGGGCCTGGTTGGCGAAACTTAGATCCATAACCTCAACAGGATGCCCCTCCCCGCAGGAAAGGTTAACCAGCCTGCCTTCAGCAAGCAGATAAATGCGACGTCCATCATCCAGGGTAAATTCTTCTATATCTTTTTTTACAACCTGACGCTTAGAGGCAAGTTTCGCAAGAAAGGGGATATCAATCTCCACATTAAAGTGACCTGCATTAGCCACGATTACCCCATCCTTTAAAAAGGGAATGTGACTTTCACCCAAAACATGAATATCCCCAGTGACCGTTACAATGAAATCAGCTTTTTTTGCTGCTTCTTTCATAGTGGTCACCTCATGCCCATCCATGATCGCTTCCAGAGCCTTAAAGGGATCCACCTCTACAACCACCACTTTTGCCCCGAGACCCTTAGCGCGGGCAGCAACTCCCTTTCCACACCAACCGTAGCCGACAACCACAAATGTAGAACCAGCTATCAGG
>JBASML010000194.1:0-4149 GCA_049656845.1 Syntrophaceticus sp. | reverse complement strand
CCTTTTACCCTATGGACAAAGAGATCGAAATTCCTGTTGGTACTCCCTTGAAAAAGGCCATGGACATTGCTGGATTAGACTTCGATTTCCCTTGTGGGGGCAGGGGGAGGTGTGGAAAGTGCCGGCTGCAGATCCGAAAGGGGTCTGTGCCTCCCTCAGATTCTGATCATGATCATTTGGATGAGGAGGAGATCGAAGCGGGTTTCCGCTTAGCCTGTGCTATAAAGGTTCAGGATGATCTTGTTGTAGAACTCCCTTTGGCAGATAGCAGAGAGCACAAAATTCTCGTTGATGCAGCTGAAAGAGAGATGGAGCTAAAACCCCACCTGCGCAAAATATACCGGGAGGTGCCGCGGCCATCTATAAAGGACCAGCAGCCTGATTGGGACCGCCTGCGGGATGCTTTAGGTGATAGGAACTACCGGATTTCCTATTCTGCCCTACAGGCACTGCCTGGGGTTTTACGGGAAAAGAAATTTGCCTGTACTGCGGTAGTTGCTGGGAATGAGGTAACAGGAGTGGAGGCGGGGGATACCACGGAAAGAATGTTGGGGATGGCCTTCGATATTGGCACCACAACAGTTGTGGGGTATTTGATGGACCTCCTGACCGGGAAACAGCTGGGGGTTGCGTCTAGCATGAATCCCCAGACCAAATATGGTGCTGATGTTATTTCTAGGATTACCTATGTGGGGCAGGAAGCAGGTGGTCTGGAAGAGCTGCAAAAGGCTATTATAGAAACACTGAACAGGATAATTGAAGAGGCTGTAGGTGATGCAGGGTATGTGAGAGAGGATATCTATGCGATTTCAGTTGTAGGTAACTCCTGTATGCACCACTTATTTCTTGGCCTTGATCCTAAATACATTGCCCTGGCTCCTTATGTACCTGTAACGGGGTCCCCACAGGATGTGGATGCGCTAACACTGGGTATCCAGATCAACCCCGCTGGAAAGGTCTATGTGTTGCCCAATATCGCCGGGTTTGTCGGTGCAGATACTGTAGGGGTTATTCTAGCCACAGAGATGGACCAGAGTAGTGAAATCAAATTGGCTATCGATATCGGTACCAATGGAGAGATGGTTTTGGGCACCAGGGACCGGCTCTTAGCTTGTTCCACTGCAGCAGGCCCCGCTTTTGAAGGAGCACAGATCAGCTGTGGGATGAGAGGGACAAAGGGAGCTATTGATAGTGTACAGTTAGGTGAAGACATCGTTTATACAACTATCGGTGGCGAAAAACCGAAAGGCATCTGTGGTTCCGGGCTGATCGATGCCATTGCAGTAATGCTTGAGGTAGGAATAATAGATAGTAGAGGAAAGATTCTTTCCGGTGAGCGGTTATCCGGTACCAGGGCTGAAAGGTTTGCCGATCGTATTGTGGAATATGAAGGTGTGACCTCTTTTATGCTGGCCGCAGCAGAGGAGACTGCCCATGGTAGGCCGATCTTAGTTACACAGCGGGATGTGCGTGAGCTCCAGCTGGCTAAGGGAGCCATTGCTTCTGGAGTAGAGATTCTATTGGAGAAGTATGGGGTTGAGCCTGAGGATGTCTTCGAAGTAATCCTCGCTGGGGCATTTGGCAATTATCTGGATAAGCACAGCGCCTGTGCCATCGGTTTGATCCCCGCTTGCCTTGAGGATAGGGTAAGGCCTGTGGGCAATGCTGCAGGCACCGGGGCGAAGGTTGCCCTGCTTTCTGCCGGAGAATACAGAAGAGCAGCATACATCACCAATTTTGTAGAGTATGAGGAATTGGCTGCCTACCCGAAATTTACAGAAATCTTTAGTGAGGCGCTCTTTTTTCCTACTAAGGAGTAACAGTGTATTGATTTTGCTTATATTCCCCCTGCTCAATATATGGGCAGGGTTTTCTTTGCTTGTTCTATAATTATCAGTTAAAAAAAGTGATTAAAAAGCGTTAATGCAGGATGTGCATAACTTTTGTCGAATATTCCAAAGATGTATTAGTGAAAACAAGTTCAAGAAGGCAGGTGAAGAGCCTGTGTTTCCCTTCCCGGTGCCAGATATCTGGTCTGGCTTATTAATCATTGGGGCATATTGAGAAACCAGGCAGAGAAGTGAACTATCAGGAAGCACTTGATTTTTTAACAGATCTAACGAAATTTGGGTGTAATCCCGGGTTGGATCGCATCCAGTATCTTATGTCTCTGCTGGGCAACCCCGAGCGTTCCCTGCGGGTGATTCATGTAGGGGGAACCAATGGTAAGGGTTCTATTGCTATGATGACAGCACGTATTCTGGAAGAAGCGGGGTATCGGGTTGGATTTTTTATCTCTCCCCACCTCCATTCTTATACAGAGCGCTACCTGATCAATCACCAGCCGATTGCAGAGGAACGCTTTGCAGCTTTAATGGAGCGGCTTAAACCCCTGCTTGAGAAGATGGTGGCCGAGGGGCATGAACATCCTACTGAATTTGAGGTATGCACGGCCTTAGGCCTTCTCTATTTCTTTGAAGAAAAGGTGGACTTCCTGGTTTTGGAGGTAGGTATGGGAGGGGCCATCGACTCCACAAATGTGGTAGAGAACCCCCTTGTTTCAGTTATTTCTAATGTTACCTTTGATCATATGGATTACCTAGGTAAAACAATTGCTGAAATTGCTTCTGTTAAGGCTGGGATCATCAAAAAAGGTGGGCATGTGGTAACCGCAGCCTGGTATCCGGAGGCCCTGCAAGTTATAAGAGAGCACTGCCGGGAAAAGGGGGCATCCCTGCTAGAGGTGGGGAAAGAAATCCAATGGGAGTTAAAGGATGCTACACCTACCAGGACATTATTTAATCTGAGAACTCCCTGGGGCGTTTACCAGGATCTGTGGGTTCCTTTAGCAGGGCAGTATCAGGCTGTAAATGCTGCTACTGCTCTGGGGGTAATCGAGTTTTTGCGCCATGATCATAAAATTCCCATTACTGATGCGCACATTCGTGCAGGTTTTGCACAGAGTTATTGGCCGGCCCGCTTAGAACTGCTCCACCAGAACCCGATGGTGATCATCGATGTATCTCACAACCATGATGGTGCCCGTACATTAAGTGCCGCATTAAAGGAGATCTATCATTACCGTAGACTGATTTTGGTGCTGGGCATGCTGGGGGATAAAGAGCGGGAGAAGGTGGTAGCTGAACTGGCTCCTCTCGCATCTATGGTGATCATCACCAAACCATTGAACCCTAGAGCAGGTGATTGGAAGGCCTTAGCTGATGAAGCCCGCAAATATGTGGATCGAGTCCTTGTCATCGAGGAAATTTGCGATGCAGTGACTGCAGCTCTAAATGAGGCTCAGGGTGATGACATGATCTGTATTACTGGTTCTTTTTACATGGTGGCAGATGCCAGGAATTTTTTGCTGGAGAAGTTCTCTCCTGCAGAAAAACGATTGATGTCGTGAATATTAAACAATAAAAGTGTTTAAGTAGGTTGGTGAATTATTGAAAAGGGAGGTGTAGAACCCGGGTTTCTCTTCAACTGTCTTTTTCTATATTTAGAGCGCAATTAAAGCATGAGTATAGTGACAGAACTGCGCTGTTGGGAAACCGGGGTTATTGTGAAAACAACGAAAATTCCAGAAGCGACTATAATGCGGCTGGCGGTATACTCACGATTTTTAGAGCATCTTCAAAAACAGAATGTTGTGACCATCTCTTCAGGTGCTATTGCTGAGGGTGCCGGGGTCAGTCCTGCACAGGTGCGTAAGGACCTTGCCTACTTTGGAGAATTTGGCACCCGTGGTGTGGGTTACAATGTGGATGAACTCTGCGGGCATATCAGGCGTATCTTGGGTTTGGATCAGAAGTGGCCTTCGGTTTTGGTTGGGGCAGGTAAGCTGGGTTCCGCGTTAGCTCTTTATGAGGGATTTAATATCCGGGGTTTCCATATTGTCGGGGTATTTGATGTGGATCCAGACCCCATTGGCAATCGTTTTGGTAGTATTAAAGTGCTGCCAATGGAATATCTGGAAAGGGTGATTCAAAGGGAACATGTACAAATAGGTATTATAACTGTGCCTGCTGCTGCTGCACAGGAGGTTGGTGAACGTCTGGTTTCGGCAGGAGTTAAGGCTATATTGAGCTTTTCCCCTTATGTCCTCAATCTTCCAGCAGATGTTATTGTGCGCCATGTAGATTTTTC
>JBASML010000193.1:0-5165 GCA_049656845.1 Syntrophaceticus sp. | reverse complement strand
TTACTGCACTGCAGGGGAAAGGGATGTTTACCGGTGAAGAGCGCCCGCTGCTTCTTTGTGTGGTGGGGAAAACAGAACAGAGCCGTCTGAAACAATTGATTTATGAGATCGATCATCAGGCTTTTGTTTTCATCACAGATGCCCATGAGGTGCTGGGTGAGGGTTTTAGGGATTATAGGGATAATGAGTACTAGGTGAGGAGGCAGGGTTATGGCAGAAAATCAAAAACAGGTGATCAATGACCTGGAAACAAAAGCTCGGCTTATCAGAGGAGATATCATTAGGATGCTTGCGGAGGCGGGATCAGGACACCCAGGGGGAAGCCTCTCTAGTGTCGAAATTGTAACAACTTTGTATTTCCATGTATTGCGTATCAAGCCGGATGAACCTGGGTGGCCCGACAGAGACCGGTTTATTTTAAGCAAGGGACATGCTGCTCCACTTCTTTATGCGGCACTGGCAGAGCGAGGTTTTTTTCCTAGGGAGGAATTGTTGACCCTACGCAAACTGGGAACACGGCTGCAAGGGCACCCTGCCCAGGGGATGGTGCCTGGGGTTGAGGCTTCAACAGGGTCGCTGGGACAGGGATTGTCTATGGGGTTGGGAATGGCCCTGGCAGGCAGGCTGGATCAGCGTGATTACCGTGTTTATGTTCTTTTGGGTGATGGTGAATGCCAGGAGGGCCAGGTTTGGGAAGCGGCTATGGCTGCTGCCCATTATAGTACAGGTAACCTGACAGCTATCCTTGATTTTAATGGCCTACAAATCGATGGTCCCATCAAAGAGGTGATGTCTCCGCTGCCTTTCCCGGATAAATGGCGTTCCTTTGGATGGGCTGTACGAGAGGTGGATGGGCATAATTTTTACGATCTGCTTGAAGCCTTTGACTGGGCGGCAGGAATAGAGAACCAACCCTCTATAATCATCGCCAAAACTATCAAGGGTAAAGGGGTTTCTTTTATGGAAAACAAGGTCGGCTGGCATGGCAAAGCGCCAGATGCAAAACAGGCGGCTCAGGCACTGGAAGAAATCGGTGAAGGCAGATGATTTTATGCCAAAAGGGGGAAGAAGTGGTTATGCAAAAGAAAAGTTCTACACGTGAAACATATGGGCGGGTACTGGTTGAACTTGGTAAAACATGTCAGGATCTGGTTGTGCTAGATGCTGACCTATCTGCATCGACAAAAACTAGTGAATTTGCCAAATGTTATCCTGAGCGTTTTTTTGATATGGGTATTGCAGAGCAAAATATGATGGGTACAGCAGCTGGTTTTGCCTTGGCAGGTAAGATTCCCTGTGCTAGCACCTTTGCGGTTTTTGCCACAGGCCGTGCCTATGATCAGGTGCGCAATGCAATTGCCTACCCTGGGTTAAATGTTAAGATTGTTGCTACCCATGCCGGGGTCACAGTTGGTGAGGATGGGGCGAGCCATCAAACTGTTGAAGATATTTCTTTGATGCGGACACTTCCTAATATGACGGTGATTGTTCCGGCAGATGCGCTGGAAACTGCTCAGGCAGTGGCTGCAGCTATCGAGCTACAGGGGCCAGTGTATATCAGGTTAGGGCGGCCTGCTTTTCCGGATATTTTAACCGAAGATTACCAGTTCCAGATCGGCAAGGCGGTGTTTCTTCGCGATGGTAGTGACGCTGTGATCTTTGCTGCTGGAATCATGGTTTCCAAGGCATTAGAGGCAGCCTCTGTATTGGCAAAGGATGGGGTGGAGGTGGCTGTAGTCAATCTTTCTACCATTAAGCCTCTGGACCAGGAGACGATTATACAGATGGCAATGAAAACAGGTGCTGTTGTAACCGCAGAGGAGCATTCCATCTATGGGGGGTTGGGGAGTGCGGTTGCTGAAGTACTTGGTGAAAACTACCCAGTCCCCATGGAGAGGGTAGGGATTAGGGACCGCTTTGGTGAATCCGGGAGTCCTGAACAGCTGCTGGAGGCTTGTGGGTTGACAGTGGAAAACTTGGTAGGGGCAGTACACCGTGTTGTAAAGCGTTCTCAATTGATGGCATGAAGGATGTAGGGACATGTTGTTTTTGTGCCATAGTGAGATCTAAAGGGATCTAAGGGCTGATTAAAACATTTAGTAATGTTATTGCCAACTACACATCTTCTAAAGCCCGTTAGATTTTTGTTAACCATAAACATCCAGTGAAGGAATTAATTTTTTCCATAACTAAAGAGGATATTTGTAATTAATGTCGAAAACAACTTCCAACAGGGGGAAGTTGTTTTCTTGTTAGGAAATATTGCGAAAATTCGTAGCTGGAGTGGTATTAGTGATCAGTTTTTACAATGTATCCAAAGTTTATCCTAATGGAGTTAATGCGCTCCAGGGAGTATCTTTACAGATCGAAAACGGGGAATTCGTTTTTATCGTGGGACCAAGTGGAGCAGGAAAAACGACAATGATCAAGCTGGTTTTCAGGGAAGAACTGCCTACTAAAGGCCAAATCTATGTAGCAGGCCGTAGCGTAGTCAGGATGAGGCCAAAAGAGATTCCCAATTTACGGCGTCAGATCGGCATGGTTTTTCAGGATTACCGTTTGCTACCAGATCGCACAGTTTTCGAAAATGTTGCATTTGCCATGAAAGTGGTGGGTGCCGGCCGGTCAGAGATCAGGGAGCGTGTAGCGGAAGTTCTCGAACTGGTTGGTTTAGAGAAACGAATGGATAATTATCCACCACAGCTTTCCGGGGGGGAGCAGCAGCGAACAGCTATTGCCAGGGCGATGGTCAACAGGCCGTCGATTATTATAGCTGATGAACCGACTGGAAATCTGGATATCGATACATCGTGGGAGATTATGGATTGCTTTCGGGAAATTAATGAACAGGGGACAACAGTGATTATCGCAACACACGCTAAAGAAATAGTCGATGCCATGCGTCAGCGGGTAATCGCTCTGAACTGCGGTGAAATCGTAAGGGATGAGCATCGGGGTGTTTACGCGAATGCTACTTAGACAAGCTAACTACATTTTACAGGAGGTGGTTCGCTCCCTGAAAAACAACAGCCTGTTGAATTTTGCAGCAGTGGGGACTACTGCAATTTCGCTGTTTGTGTTGGGTGTCGGACTGCTCCTGATGATCAACACCAATCAAATTGCCAATACGGTAGAATCCAACATTGAAATAATGGTTTTTCTAAAGGAGGATGTTTCGGAAAAGGAAGCTCTTGCCATGGAGCCTTTGTTTAACAGGATTTCCGGAGTAAAAGAGGTAGACTTTATTTCCCGAGAAGAGGCCTTAATTTCCCTAGAAAAGCAGATGGGGGAGGAAACAAACCTGCGTGACAGCCTTGGTGATCAAAATCCCCTTCCAGATGCTTATAAAATTAAAACCCGGGATCCACATGAGGTGGAGACTGTTGCTGCTGAAATTAGCAGACTCCCTGGTGTAGAAAAAGTGCGCTATGGGCAGGAAGTGGTAAAAAAGCTGCTTCAACTAACCAACTGGGCGCGCATTATTAGTTTGATTGTTATTGTTTTGCTAGGAGCCAGTGCCATATTCTTGATCGCTACCACCACCCGCCTGACACTCTTTGCCAGGCGCCGTGAGGTCAACGTTATGAAATATGTCGGTGCTACTGACTGGTTTGTACGCTGGCCATTCCTTTTGGAGGGAATTATCCTGGGAGGTGTGGGGGCTTTGCTGGCAGTGGGGGTTCTTTACTTGTCTTATGGAACACTGACAGCCAAACTACAGGAGACTGTTTCTTTCTTGCCGTTGGTGAGCGATAGCAGCTATATGCTGTGGGTTTTTGGAGGTCTGTTGGCAGCTGGCATTGTTTTGGGGGCAGTGGGAAGCGCTATATCTGTACGTAAATATCTACGTGTTTAGTGGTTAAGTTTAGTAGTTGGTCGTTATAGTCGTTGGTGTGCACTTATAGTAGGTGCCTGTGCTGTCCAGTTGGCACTATTGGAGGATGATAGAGACGAACTTATATAGTGTATTTGATATGTTTTCAGAATAGCATAAAAGTTCATTGATAGCACTGTGTGAAAAAGAAGGGGGTAAAAATGCGAAAGAGATGCGTTCAAATCTTTGTAAGCATTTTGCTTGGGGTGATGCTGGTCTTCTGCCAGATGGCACCGGGGCAGGCATCTGATCTGCAAAATAAGAAGGATGAGCTGTCCAATGTCAATCGTCAGATAGAAGAGCGAAAGAAGCAGCTGAATGACAATCAAAAGAAACAGAAGGATATCCTTCAGGAATTAAATGAGATCGACCGGGATGTGTCCCAGGCATCCAAAGATCTTGAGCGAATCAATGGAGAACTTTCTACACTCCAACAGACAATAGAACGTACTGAAGAACAGCTGCAGAAGAAAGAGGAAGCACTCCAGGAGCGGACAGGGATTTTTCACCAGCGCCTGAGGGATATTTATATGGAAGGAAATCTTTCTTACCTGGGGGTGTTGTTGGAGAGCACCAGTATGAGTGATTTTCTGACGCGGTTTGATTTAATGAAACGTATAGCAGAACAGGATTCAAATCTGGTTAAAGAGTTAGCTGTAGAGAGAGAAAGTATTAACCGTCAGAAACGCGACCTGGTGGCTAAAAAGGAAGAGGCGCTTATTCTCAAAAGGACTACAGCAGCCAAGAAGACTTTTTTGGCTTCACGCAGCCAGGATAGGAAAGCAACTCTGGATAAGTTAGAATCAGATCGAAAGTCCTATGAGCGCGGCCTTCAGGAGTTAGAGGCATCATCACAGCAGTTGACCCGACTTATCCAGCAGAGTCAGTCAAGCAAGCCATCGAATCCATCAAGTCCATCAAATCCGTCAAGCTCATCACCACCCAAAGGCACTGGCCGTTTTATTTGGCCGGCGGCAGGTGGGGTTACTTCTCCCTACGGAATGCGGTATCATCCTATCCTGGGAGTGAACAAGATGCATACGGGAATCGATATCGGTGCTCCTCAGGGGTCTCCTGTTGTGGCTGCAGATGGAGGCACAGTGATCTATGTTGGTGGTATGGGTGGGTATGGAAATGTAGTTTTGATCGATCACGGCGGGGGTATCTCTACATTGTATGCCCATCTCTCTAGTTATTCAGTATCTAGTGGGAGTAGTGTCAGTCAGGGTCAGGTAATTGGCAGGGTTGGCAGTACTGGTTGGAGTACAGGCCCTCACCTCCACTTTGAAGT
>JBASML010000192.1:0-3693 GCA_049656845.1 Syntrophaceticus sp. | reverse complement strand
CCAGGAAACGCGAGCCAATGACAATGTCGGCGCGCCCTTCTAAAACCGGCCGGACAACTTTGGGTGCCTCATCTGGGAGGTGCTGGCCGTCTGCATCTAAAAGCACTAAAACATCAGCACCTTGCTCTCTACCCTTTTCCAGGCAAGATTTTAGTGCTCCGCCATATCCTCTGTTTTGCTGGTGCTTTACTACAAAAGCCCCCGCCTCCCTCGCCCTCTCCCCTGTGCCATCTGTTGACCCATCATCCACCACGATCACCTGGTTCACATACTGGAGTGTACTGGAGACGATCTCCTCTATATGCCTCGCCTCATTGTAGGCGGGGATGGCAGCGATGATCTTTGTTTGGGGATCTGGCAGGAGTGCCAGGCTTCCTTCCTTTTTATACTGCAAATGGATAACCTCTTTCTTTATTCTCGATTAGTTTAATTCCCACCATGGTATGGGTGGGTATCAGTATAGTAAATGCTGCTATAGCACTATGGCGCAGAGGAGTTTAGTTGATGCTTATGAGTTATAGGCGAGAGGATAAATCGTGTTTCTTTTTTACAAATGATATTGTTATAAAAGGGCTTGATCTCCTTTAATTCTAGGCGTTCTATATTCGTTCGACACATAATGGATAAATCCTTTTTTATTACCATGGAAACATTGTCTAATTATGTCGAATACACATCTGCCTGCATATCTACCTTCTTAATTATAGGTATTTTCGCAATGCGCCCTCAAAATCCTGCTAAAATAAGGCGCATTTTCGCTATTCGCTCTTTTGTTATCCCCTGTAGATCTGGGCATCAACCCCCGGCTGCCTTCCTTTAAATGCCGTGAATACCCCTTTTTCTTTGGCCACCGCATTTGTGAAATACGCATCATTTTTCCTTTCGCATTTTGTAGATGCGGGCTTTGCAGTAGAACTTTTGTTCCCCTTATAATGGTGTCAAACCAGGGGGGCACCCTGGGGTGTGAAAGGAGAGGAGGTGATCAGATGCCTGTTACTGCATCTCTCAAGAAAAGCAGCCTACAGATGAAGATGCACACTGGGACTAATGACCAAGGGAATCCCATTATTCGCACCAAAAGCTACAGCAATGTCAAGACCACTGCCCTGGATGATGATATCTATGCTGTGGGGTTTGTCCTGGCTGGGCTGCAGATGCATCCAGTGGAGTCTATCCGCCGGGTAAATGAGGTGGAGCTGGAATCTGAGTAAACTGTAAATCAATAAGCAGAAGGGGGGTGAATACCAGTGTCCAGCACTCTGGAGATGACATTTATCACTGAGCTGGGGGGAAGGCTCAAGATTTCTCTGCCTGATCCGCGTGAGGATATCACAGCACAAGAAGTGGAAACCGCCATGAACACCATTATTGAAAAGAGTATCTTCTCTTCCTCAACCGGCAATGCCGCTGCCATTCACAGCGCCCGGGTGGTAACAAAGGATATCGAGGAGATCATCACAATTTAAAGGGCTCTAGCCCAAACTACCCTGCCTGCCGCGGCCTGGCAGGCAGGGCATTTTAAATTAATTTTGAGGAGGGATGGAGATGGAGGATATCTGGGTACAGGTTGGTAACTACGGCTTTCCTATGCTTGTGGCTGTCTACCTGCTGGTAAGGGTGGAGCACAAGCTGGATGATCTGACAGCTGCCATCACCCGCCTGGAACAGGTCTTGTCTGTCTACCTGCGCCCACCGGATGTGGGTGTCCAGCCTGGGGTGCGGGAAAGGGAAATTGCACATTAAAATAGGGTTATTTTGAAAGGGGGTTTTTTGATGTCAACACTAAAATGGGCTTACATCATCATTCACCACACCGGTGCTGAGGAAAAGGACGCGGCACAGGTGCGCCGCTACCACCTTTCTCTGGGGTGGCGGGATATCGGCTATCATTATGTCATCGAACGAGACGGCCGGGTGGTGCCTGGCAGAAACCTGGATCTGGCAGGGGCTCACTGCACTGCTTCGGGAATGAATCAAAAGGGGATTGGGGTTGCTGTGATCGGCAACCTGGAGAACCACTCAATCCTGCCTGCCCAGGAGAAGGCTCTGCAGCAGCTGGTCCGGGAGCTGATGGGGCGTTTTGGGGTCCCTGCGGCCAAGGTTTTGGGGCACAGGGAGGTGCCTGGGGCTGCCACCGCCTGTCCAGGGCGCTGCCTTTCTATGCCAGCACTGCGGGCGGCTGTTCAGGGGAGCGGGGTTGGCGCAGGTGGCGGAGGAGTTCCGGCAGCTGGAGTTGGTAATGGTGGGGGTGTTGGTGAGGGAAAAATCTACCGGGTTCAGGTGGGTGCCTATAAAATTCGGCAAAATGCGGAAAATATGGCAGAGAAACTGAAAAGGGCCGGTTTTCCTGCGATTATCGTTGAGGGAACACTGAAATCCTCCACTTGACAAAGGAACAGCTGTTCGGTTAGAATAGTTGGCATAAGGAGGTGGAAACCATTGGCAAGTATCCAATTTGCAGAATTATGGCCGCAGCTAATGGGGCTCGTCCCGGTTTATACCAGGGATGGGATTAATGGCACCAGCATCCTCCTAGAAAATAGTCCTGCTTTATTCAGTGAAGTGAAAACGAAAACCCTGCTGAGGCGCTTGTCTAATACTTTTTTGATCGATCTACGGCTGGCACAGCGTGCCTTTTCCCAGGTCTGTGGGCGGAAGTATGCCATTCCGGTGGCTTTCCGCCCTGGCCTCGTTATGGTGCCTGTGCATTCCCGGTTTGCCCGGGCAAAGGATGATGGTACCAGGGCATATCTGGTGAAGGACAAGATTCTTAAGTACCTGCCGGAAGAGTCGGGGCAGAAAGGGAGGGGGCAAAAAGGAAGGCTGTTAAAGGGGATGGGGGCCGTGGGGGCCAATGTAATAGTGTCAACAGAGAGTGGGCTGGAGATGGAGCCAACAGGGAGGGGAACCCGCATCATTTTTACAGATAACACCGCTCTGGTTGTGCCTCACCGCTGGCCTAATGTGCGTGATGTGATGATTGCAGCAGAACTGGTGGAACATGAGGCAGCCAGGCTGATCGGATACCTGGTTGATAAGACAGGCTGTGAGGTCAAAGATAATCCTGAAAACCGCTGTTGTAAGAGGTGTCCCAGGAGGGATTTGTGTTTTCCTGAGGAGGACTGAGGCCCAGACCAATCAGGGGGACCAATCAGGGGGACGGTTCTCCTGATGGGTCCAGGTACAAGCAGACAATCAGGGGGACGGTTCTCCTGATGGGTCCAGGTACAAGCAGACAATCAGGGGGACTGAATGAGCCCCTGCCACAACTCTGCCTCCTCTTTTAGTGAGGCATCCAGGGCTGCCTGTTCCAGGTAATGGAGGGCAGCTTTTCGGTTTCCCAGCAGGGCTGCTGCCTGGCCGCTGTAGAGTTGAATTTTCGGTGTGATGCCCAGATAAGGCGCCCCGTTCCAGTAGCGGAGGTGCCTTTTATTGATCTGGGAGCTACGCTCTTCCAGCAGCTGGGGGACAGCCATCGCTCTGAGGAGGTAGGAGCGCGCCCTTTCCTTTGTCTCCTTTGGGGCTGGGTCTGGGGGGGTTGGGGCCGGGGCAGTTGGGGCGGTTGTGGCGGTCGGATCGGTTGGGGGGATTGGGGCAGTCGGGGCGGCCGGGGTGACTGTGGCAGGTGGGGTTGGGGTCGTCGGGGAACCTGGGGCGGTCGACGCAGTTTGGGCGGCCTCTTTTTGGTCTGAT
>JBASML010000191.1:0-1946 GCA_049656845.1 Syntrophaceticus sp. | reverse complement strand
TGTCGCTACAGGTTTAAATTTTCCTGATGCCATTGCCGGAGGAGTCCTGGCAGCCAAGCATAACAGCGGTGTGCTACTGGTACAGGGAAACCAAACAGCACCCTCTCAACAAATGCAAGACTTTATCACGACCCATGCCATTACAGATGTAACGATTTTCGGCGGCACAACGATTGTGAGCGGTGAACTGGAGGAATGGTTTAAAAATAATCTAAGGTAAATATTGGATATCTTTATATTGAGATAGGAAGAGTGCCTTTTTAGGGCACCTAAGAGTATAGGAAGATGAATAGATGAATAGGAGCCTCTTCAGGGGCTCCTATATCATTCTTACCGCCACTCCACATATCGTTAACTGATTATCAAGATGGAGGGGCTGGTTATGATCCTGCTGAAACCTATCTTAAGCCACTACCCTGGTATCTGGAGTATGATTAGTTTAATATTGCTATTATGGTATATTTTAACACCCAGAGTGTCACCTATATGCCAGTGCAGAAAAATCGTTGTATTATTTATGCAAAACCGACATTTCACAATTACATATAGATCTTAATTTTCCACTCGACAAGAGCAACTTATTTCCGATTTGGAGCTACTTACCCCGCTCCGCCAAAGATTCCACTGTACTGAGCAGTCCCTCTTTGAATTCTGTCCTGGGTTCCCAACCAAGTTTATCCTTGGCCTTGGATATATCCAAGTAGATCCTTTTTAACTCCCCAGCTCTCTCAGGCCCGTATTCTGGAGCCCCTTTGAAATCAGTAACTTCTTTCAATAGATCAAACAGCTCATTTACCGAAGTGCCTTTTCCAGTACCAATATTATATGCAAAATCATTGATTGCACAACCTCCAGGGCTAGAGCAAGTATTCCCTTGCTCTAGATAATCCAGTGCCAAAAGATTGGCACGCACTACATCACCCACATAGACATAATCCCGTACCTGTTTCCCATCACCAAAAATAGTCGGGGTTTCACCTTTGAGCATCTTCAGGCCAAAGATAGCTACAACACCGGCCTCACCATATGGATCCTGCCTGGGGCCATAAACATTCCCATAGCGCAGAGTGATGTAAGGAATATCCATTACCTGGGCATAGTAATTCAAGTAAAATTCAGAAGCGAGTTTGCTTACACCATAAGGAGATTGAGGGCCTTTTGGGTATTTCTCTGGCACCGGGAGGTTCTGCGGCTCACCGTAGACCACACCCCCGGATGATGCAAAAATAAACCCTTTTACACTATACTTACGGCAGTTTTCTAGAAGATTCAGCAGCCCAAGGATATTCACACGGGCATCGAAAACCGGATCCGCTACCGAATGCCGCACATCTATCTGGGCAGCATGATGGTCAACATAATCGAACTTGCCCTCCTGAAAAACCCTTTCCAGATCTGATTCACGAATATCCATCTCATGAAATTCAGCTTTGGGGTTCAGGTTTTCACGCTTCCCAGTACTCAGGTTGTCGACAACTGTTACTTGATGGCCTTCTGCCAGCAAGCCATCAACAAGATGAGAACCGATAAAACCTGCACCACCTGTAACAAGAATTCGCAAACCACTACCTCCTTAGGTGTGCATTCATAACAACCTCTTATACCTGTTTTAATAAAAAACACACATTGATCTGAAACACCTGTCATTGCTTCATGAAACAGCCGATTTAACTGTTATCTTGCACGCTATCTCCTATGCCTCTCCACCACATCAAGCACAGCCTCAATAACATCATCTACATCCTCATTGGACATTCTAGGATAGAGTGGTAAGCTGATCAGGCGCAGGAAATTGGAATAAGCTACTGGGAAATCCTCAGGCTGGTAACCGTACTTCTGTCTATAGTAGGGGTGTAGATGAATAGGGATAAAATGGACACTTGTTCCGATATTCCTCTCTTTCAGTTCCTCAATAAACCTGTCGCGGTCGATTTTCAAGGTTTCCA
>JBASML010000190.1:0-1514 GCA_049656845.1 Syntrophaceticus sp. | reverse complement strand
TCAGGACTTGCGGTTAGCGCTCATGTGGAGACACCATACCACCTGCCAGATACTGTGCATACCTATAACCAGTATACGATAGCTACCAGGAAGCGAGATGAACTAAAGGGTTACCTGAAACAGCGGGGGATTGGAACAACAATTTACTATCCGCTGCCACTGCATTTGCAGCCTGTTTTCAAAGACATGGGACACAAAGCCGGAGATTTTCCCTATGCAGAACAGGCAGCAGAAAGTGTGCTCTCCCTTCCTATGTTCCCGGAGCTGACAGAAGAAGAAGTTAGGCGTGTAGTGGGTGCAGTAGTAGATTTTTATGGAGATGAAGCTGAGTGAAAAAACTGAATTTCGGAATTATCGGCTGCGGCAGGATTGCTTACAAACATGCTGAAGCCATCAAAAATAATGAAAAGGCAAACCTTTTATGTGTCTGTGACATTATCGAGGAGAGAGCTGCAGAGTATAAAGATAAATACAGTGCAAAGGATTACTACACCGATTATCTCAAAATGCTGGAACACCCCGGCCTGGAAGTGGTTAATATCTGTACCCCCAGCGGCTTGCACGCTGAAATGGGTATAGCTGCAGCAGAGGCGAGCAAACACGTTATCGTGGAAAAACCCATGGCCCTATCACTGCAAGATGCAGATGATCTGATTAAGGCCTGTGATCAGAATGGTGTTAAGCTGGCGGTCTGCTTTCAGAACCGTTTCAATCCACCTGTACAGAAACTGCGCCGTGCCCTTGAGGAAGGAAGGTTTGGGAAACTCACCCATGGCAGTGCTGTAGTCCGCTGGTTTCGCCCTCAGGACTACTACGACCAAGCCCCATGGCGGGGAACCCGGGCGATGGATGGCGGCTGTTTGATGAACCAGTCCATCCACAACATTGATCTACTCCAGTGGATGATGGGCCCTGTGGAGTCTGTTTTCGGCTACACTGCCACAAATCTAAGGAAGATCGAGTGCGAAGATGTGGGAGTAGCTGTTTTGAAGTTCAAGAATGGTGCTTTGGGGGTAATTGAGGCATCAACAACGATCTACCCGGAGAACCTGGAAGAAACACTGGCCATCTTTGGAGAAAAGGGTACAGCAGTTCTCGGTGGCATTGCTGTCAACAAGATTGAAACCTGGAAGTTTGCAGATAGCACTGAAGAGAATGGGGATCTAAACCAGCATCAGCAGGATGTTCCTAATGTCTATGGATTTGGACATGATGCCTTGATGGAGGATTTTATTGAGGCTGTGAATAATAATAGAGAGCCGTATATAGATGGGTGGGAAGGTAAGAAGGCACTAGGGGTTGTGCTGGGGATTTACAATTCTGTCAGGACAGGTGAAGTAGCAAAAGAAAGTATTTAGATGGATGATATAGAAGGTCTGTCAATGACTTTGTAGATAACAGCAGGTTTAGTTGTAATAGATAAATAAGAGAGTAGGTAAAATTATGGCGGAATTCCTGCTCAATAATTCTATTCAGTCGGGAAAAGGGCAGGTTCAGGGCATAAACATTAATAT
>JBASML010000189.1:0-1978 GCA_049656845.1 Syntrophaceticus sp. | reverse complement strand
CGGCAATAACGAAGCTGGGGACAGAGAAACACAGGATAGCCAGGAACATGGTGCCGTAGTCCTGGATTTGGTTTTGCTTTAGGGCAGATATGGTTCCTGCACTTAAGCCTACAACCAGGGACAGGAGTATTGCTGTTGCTCCCAGTTGAGCGGATACAGGAAAATAATCACTGATAATATCATTAACAGATTTGTACTGATACTTAAATGATGGACCTAAATCCCAGCGAGCGGTACGTCCTAGATAATCTACGTACTGTTTCCACAGGGGGTCATCAAGGTGAAATTTTTCATTGATCGCTTGTTCGATTTGGGGTGGCAGTGCTTTCTCTCTTGTAAAAGGGCCCCCTGGAATGGCCTTCATCATAAAAAAGGTCAGGGTGACAATAAAAAAGAGAGAAAAGAAAATTGTTACCAACCGCCGTAATAGGAATCGGAACACCTTATTTACCTCCCTCCCTGCTCTTAGGCTAATGTGACATTATAGCAGAGAAAAGGGGGCATACATTCCGGCATGCCCCCGTATGCTAGCATTTCTTAGTATGTAAATAATTTATTTCTTGCTTTGATCCACATCAGCCCATTTGAATTCCTGGTAGCTGCCAAACGGCGGTGTGAATACACCCTTCACCCACGGCTGGTACATGTTGACATTCACATAGAAATAGATGGGAGCAACAGGCATTTCATCCATAAGAATCTTTTCTGCTTTATGCATGTTTTCTACCCGCAGCTTTTCGTCGTTGCTTGCTTTTGCTTCATTGATCAGTTCATCGTATTCAGCATTGCTCCAGAAGGAGTCATTGTTACCACCATCTGTGACATGCATATCCATATAGGTCATGGCATCGTTGTAGTCAGCCATCCAGCCTGCTCGTGCCACCTGGAAGTTGCCTTCATCACGATCGCTGAGATAAACTGCCCATTCTGAATTCCGGAGTTTAACATTGGCGCCGAGATTGTCTTTCCACATCTGCCCGACGGCCTCAGCTATCTTCTGGTGTGCTTCCTGGGTATTGTAGAAGATTTCAATATCCGGCAGACCTTTTCCATCGGGATAGCCTGCCTCTGCCAGAAGTTCTTTGGCTTTTTCCACATCGTTATCTTTGAAGTAGTCTCCACCAACAGACCGGAAGTCCTTATCAACGGTCTCATCTGGGAAACCAAAAGGAGTATAAGCCAATGCCGGTTTCTGTCCCGCCTGGGTGATGTTATCAATTATGGCTTGGCGGTCAATAGCGTAAGTAAAGGCTTTGCGTACCCTTGCATCGTCAAAGGGTGCCTTTTTGCAGTTGAAAATATAGTAGTAGCATCCGGCTTCAGGGAACGAGATAGCTTTACCATCTGCCAATAGTTTTTGGGTGTCCTTGACCGGCACATTCTCTGCAATATCGATCTGATTGCTTTCGAACATACTCAGTTCGGTGTTTTCGTCTTCCACAAAGGTCATAGTCAGTTTGTCCAGGTTAACATTATCTGTATCCCAGTAGTTCTCGTTCTTGACCATTTCAACCTTTTCCTGGGCCTGGAAAGCTGTCATTTTGTAAGGACCATTGCCAACGATAGTATCTGGGCTGGCTGCCCAGTTCTCGTTACCTTCCACAGTTTCCTCGTGAAGTGGGAAGAGATTGGCAAACGCAGTAAGGTCAAGGAAGTAGGGTGTTGGTGCTACCAGTTCAACTTCCAGTGTATAGTCATCTGTTGCTTTGACTCCGACCTCATCAGCACTGACTTTGCCGGCGTTGAATTCCTCACCGTTTTTGATGTAAAAAGCCTGGTATGCATATTCTGCACCGGTTTCCTTGTCCAGCAGGCGCTTCCAAGAATACTCAAAGTCATGGGCGGTCAACGGGTCACCATTGCTCCACTTGACATCTTTCTTGATAGTGAAGACATAATTCAGCCCATCCTCGGAAATGTCGACTTTTTCCGCAATTGCAGGCTGTAGTTCTTTGTCGGCATCGTACCTGTAAAGGCC
>JBASML010000188.1:0-3480 GCA_049656845.1 Syntrophaceticus sp. | reverse complement strand
ATGTTATTTGGAGCTGATGGTCGGATTTGAACCGACGACCTACGCATTACGAGTGCGTTGCTCTACCACTGAGCTACATCAGCACATAATATTTATCTTCAACAGCTATTATAACAGCAGAACAACCACTCTGACAACACCTAAGACCAATCACGGGGACGGCTACCCACACTTACACTCCTGTCTCCGCGTCTGTCAACTTTGACTGAATCCCTTTAGCACTGGTGAGTTCACTTACCAATATACCTGAGAAGATCAGGGCACAGCCTAATAATTTCTGGGTGCCGAACACTTCGCCTCCATAAAAATAGCTGAACAGTCCGGCGAAAACCGGTTCTGTAGCCAGGAATAATGCTACCCTGTCAGCACTGGTGAAACGCTGGGCCCAGCTCTGGCTCAAAAAAGCCAGTGCAGTGGCAAAAACTGAAGTGATAACCAATGCCCAGATTACCGCGGGTGTCCAGTTAATACTGTTTCCTCCGAAACCTCCCCAGATTCCAAAGCTTAAAAGGGAGACAACCCCCACTTGAACCAGAGTCAAATCCTGAGCGTTCATGGTTTTGCTGGCTTCTCTAACCGCCAGGATCTGAAGGGCAAAGAAAACAGAGCAGCATAAAACCAGCAGGTCTCCTTTGCCTGGCAAAAACATACCCTCCAGGGATATAAAACCCAATCCGGCAGCAGCCAACACCGCCCCTGCGCAGGCTCCCCAGTAGGGCAGCTTTCTATCTAAAAAAGCAGCCATAAAAGGAACCAGGACCACATTCAGTCCTGTGATAAAGGCGGCCTTACTCGGGGTCGTCCAAAGTAGTCCCAGGGTTTGGAATGCATAACCGCAAAACAAATAAATACCTGCCCTCAGGGCAGCCGGATTCCACCTCAATTTTCCCTTCCGAAAGGGAAGAAGAATTAAAAATGCAGCCAAAAAACGGATTGCCAGGAAAGGGAATGTATCGATATCAGCCAAGGCATCTTTGACCAGCTGAAAGGTTGTTCCCCAGGCAAAAGCCGTTCCCAACAAAGCCAAATCCGCAATGTATTGTTTTCTTAATTTCATAAAATCACCTAAGCAACATAAAAGGATTTTTACTAAAAGGAGCGAATATTTATACTGTCTAGTTTCATTCTTCTTTAATAAACAAACTCTATTGTATCAAAAAAAAATAATTTGTGGAGGGATGAGTTTGCGTAAGGGTTTCAAGTATCTGTTAATTGTAATGTTAATTGGACTTATCGGTGCTTTCGGTGTGGGATGCAGCAGTGAAGAAGAAACTCCGGCAGAGAATGCTAAGGATAGCAAAGAAAAACCAACATATACTGTAGCTTTTGAGGCAACCTTTGCACCTTTCGAATTCAGAGATGAGAAAACCGGGGAGTTCACCGGTTTCGATATTGATTTAATCAAGGCTATCGGTGAATTAGAAGGGTTTGATGTGGAACTCAAGGAAATGGGCTTTGATGGAATCGTGGCTTCTGTAAAAACAGGGAATATCGATATTGGGGCATCCGGCCTGACGATCGATGAAAACCGATTAAAGGAAGTGGATTTTTCGATACCCTATTATCAGGCAGGTTTAGGTATTGTCGTCAGAGCAAATGAAGACAAAATTAAAAGCATTGAAGACCTGAAGGGTAAAAAGATTGCCGTACAAATCGGGACAACAGGTGCAAAATACGCAAAAACAATTGAAGGTGCCAAGGTCACAGATTTCGACCAGGTTACCGATGCATTAATGGAAGTGAAAAACGGCGGTGCAGATGCCCTAATCAATGATCACCCTGTTAATCAATATTACGTCAGCAAGAGTAAAAAAGATTACAAGATTGTAGGCGAAATACTGGAAAGTGAATACTATGGTATCGCTGTGAAGAAGGGAAACACTGAACTTTTAGAGAAAATCAATAACGGTCTTAAAAAGCTAAAAGAAAACGGAGAGTATGCAAAACTATACAAAAAGTGGTTCGGTGAGGAACCACCGGAGTTCCTGCCTGGCGAAGAAAAAGCGTAGGTAAACGCAATAATACCTGATCTGCGTAGCCTAAGCAGGCTGCGCAGATCTTTTTTTGGTAATTTAACATCATAATATATCTTTGACAAAACCAAGGAAGTTGAAGTGAGGTGCATAACAGCTTGGATCTAATCATTCAATCTTTACCTTTTTTACTCACAGGAGTTTTACAAACACTTAAAGTTACATTAATAGCTGTATCAATAGGCTGTGTTCTCGGCCTCTTCGGAGGAATGGGGCGTCTCTCCAACAACCGTTTCCTACGTGCCCTAGCCACATGCTATGTTGACTTTGTGCGTGGTACTCCCCTGCTCGTTCAATTATTTATCGTTTATTTCGGACTGCCGCCGGTAATCCAGGAGTTCAAAGTTTTCCTGGAGACTTCATTTGCATTGGGTCCCTTTGCATCCACTTCCCACATCCCACCCTTTGTTGCTGCTGTGGTAACCTGCAGCATCAACAGCGGGGCATATGTTTCTGAAATCTTCAGAGCAGGCATCCAATCTATAGAAAAGGGGCAGCGAGAGGCCGCACTTTCCCTGGGAATGACGCCGAAACAGGCCATGCGCTATATCATTCTTCCCCAAGCCTTTCGGAGGGTAATACCACCATTGGGGAACGAATTCATAGCTATGCTCAAAGATACATCCCTGCTGATCTGCATCGGATATGCAGAACTCACCCGTCAGGGGCAGTTAATCATCGGCACCACCTTTAGACCATTTGAAATCTGGTTTGCCGTGGCCTTCCTCTACCTGATCATGACATTGAGTATTTCACGCTTAGTTGACTTTACGGAAAGGAGGCTCGGGATCAATGGAAATCATTAAAGTTAGAAACCTTGTCAAAAATTTCGGAACTCTTGAAGTCTTGCGCGGAATAGACATGGATGTGGCAGAGAAAGAAAAATTAGTAATTATCGGGCCCAGCGGTTCAGGCAAAAGCACACTACTGCGCTGCCTGAACATTCTTGAGGAACCAACAGAAGGCAGCATTGAGTTCGCCGGCATCAATATCACTGACCCACAGGCAGACCTCCCTAAAATCAGAGAGGAGATTGGAATGGTCTTCCAGAGCTTTAACCTCTTTCCTCATAAAAACGTCATAGAAAACATCACATTGGCACCCCTGATCGTCAAAAAAATGGATCAGAATATGGCTGTAGAAATTGCCCTCTCTCTCCTGGAAAAGGTAGGTTTGAGCGACAAAGCCCAGAGCTATCCTGCAGAGCTATCCGGTGGGCAGCAGCAGCGGGTAGCCATTGCCAGGGCACTGGCGATGCAGCCCAGAGTGATGCTCTTTGATGAGCCAACATCTGCTCTTGACCCCGAAATGGTAGGTGAGGTGTTGGAGGTTATGGGAGACCTGGCTCGGGAAGGGATGACAATGGTTGTGGTCACCCATGAAATGAAATTCGCACAGGAAATTGGGGATCGAGTAATCTTTATGGATGAAGGGTTGATTATAGAAG
>JBASML010000187.1:0-3790 GCA_049656845.1 Syntrophaceticus sp. | reverse complement strand
GTTTAAAGCTGATATACTGTGTTTTGCCGGATGTATTGCTTTCCACCCGGACACCTTTGTCCACGAGGTTTTGAGCAGCTTGTTGTGAATCCGCCTTGGCCAAAGCATAGATGTATGAGTTGATCTTGGTTGATTCGCAGGCTTGTATCTTTAAATCACAAAAGGGAGCATTGATCACTAATTTATTAATATCAGGTGCAATAGCGGTTTCAATGGTGCTGCTCTTGATATGGTACTCTTGTGATGTTAGATAGTTGTCTATTTTTGCTGTGACTCCGATGCTTTCAAGGCCATAAAGGCCAAGGCCGCAGAATACGATTAACAGTATGATAAATATGCTGAACAGGTCGTATTTGACCGGTGTGTTGTCCTTCCCCCTACAAGATAGGATTAAAACCTCTATGCCTAGAAGGACAAAAACCAGCGGCCACCACTTTACTACGGTATCAAATACCGCTTTATTATTTATCTTGGCAATAAAGAGACTTATTCCTGTGCCGATTAGAACCAGCCCCATGGAAATAGTACCTACTCTCCACTGTCGCATTGTTCATCCCTACCTTCCTCATGAGAGTTTATTTCTGGCAAAACAGAGCTGTCTATTGATTTAACTTTCGAACCAGCAAGGAGTTTTATTCCACCGGCTATAAGGATGATGGCCACAACAGCGGTCTGCAGGTAACTATGAATTTCCGGAGTGAGAAGGGGTGTGATGTGTCTTTCCAGAATCACCAGACATCCCAGAATGATTAATAACCATCCCACAAGATGGGAATGGGATTCCAGCCAGGACAAAAGTGCTGGTTTTTGTTTTTGTTCAGCTGCTGCTGTTTCTACTCTCTGTAGGGCATCAAACAGACTGTAAAACCAGACCACCGGAAGAATAAAAAGAAACAAGCTCATATTCAGCCAGCTCATCAGAAATGCGGCGAAAAAGAAAACAGCCATTAATAAGGCACCATCTTTAAGGTAACCCAAATACATATGTCCGGCACCCGGCACTAAAGAGATGGCGGCTGTAACCATTTTTTTGCTGACGCCAAAAGTTTCAATCTCTTCATAAGGCGTTTCTTGCCCGGAGTTGGCTGAGATGCGCATTTTATCGATGAGGGTAAAGGCATCGATCAGGGCGAAAAACCAGATCAGCGGCAGGACAAAGGCCAGGATAATGAATAAGTTCGCTCCGGCAACACTGTACAGACCGATAGTACCGAATATGGCTCCAAAGAACAGGGCAAAGAAAATCAGTGCTCGTTTGGAAAACCCCAGGTAAAGGTGGCTTAAACCAGGGATGAAAGACAGGATGAAAATCACGAATTTACTTTTGCTGTTCATTATCTTACCTCCTTTTGTTCTTGATTTTCAAAGCGAATAATCAGTTGATGTGTGTGATCAACAATTTTTTTAGAATATTGGATGTCTATTTTTTGCTCAATTTTTGGGGTGCTGTTTAGTTTTGTTGTGTCAGCAACATGTGAATATCCTTTTACAAAGGCTTGAAATGCTCCTCCGCCCATTAAAGTGATGGTAAGTATCGCTGCGGCAGCATAGTAGACAAATAGGTTTTGACTCTTGCCCCACCTGTCTGATCCTTTAGGAAGTTTTGCTGTATGCTGTTCACGTTCGATCATGCTGATCACAGTATCAGTGAAGTCTGGGGGTATGGTTTCTTGCGCCAGCGCTACATCTTCCTCATCGATAGACTTAAGGAAGGCATCCATGCATTTTTGGCATCCGCGTAGGTGCTCCTCCATGAATTGAGATTCTTTTTGGGAATACTCTCCCCTTCTGAACATTTGCCATTCCTTTTCATTAAAGTGTTTCATTAAGGTTCACCCCCCCATTCTTGACGAAAGGCCTCGCGGGCCCGGTAAAGGCGTGATTCCACTGTTCTAGGGCGTATGCCTTCTTCTTGTGCAATTTCCTGATAGCTTTTGTTTTGAAAGTAGAATTTATAGAGTACTGTTTTATGGATTGGTGGAAGCCGCAGGAGCACTTCCTTTACTCGAGTTTTCTGTTCTTTTTGCAGCAGCAGTTTTTCCAGCTCTCCACCGCTGCCATCATTTCTTGCCAGTATCTGCTCTGCAGTTTCCAATTCACAGAGGATAGGGTACTTCTTTCTTTTATAATCAAGAGCTTTGTTGACGGCAATTCTGCCAATCCACCCCTTAAAGTTTTGCTGCTTATATGAGATAAGCGACCTGTAAACCTGCAGAAAAACTTCCTGGGCGATGTCTCTGGCTGTTTCTTCGTCCTGGACAAAACTCAGTATAACAGCGAAAACATATCCTTTGTACTTTTCTACCAGCAGTGTAAAAGCCTCTTGCTCACCGTCCAGGCAGCGCTGAACCAGATTGTCGCTCATTGCATACTTCATCCCCTCCAAACAATGTCGTCCAGGACATATACTACTTTTACATAACTGTGCTCCCTCCTTTAATGGCCCTCAATAATATAACGGATGTCGGTGCTAGAAACCCTGCAAACTTCTTTATATATCTACAGGATTTTAAAAAGAAAAAACCCGAGAATATGATTCTCGGGTTCTTAAGAAAAGCATTGCGCAAGTATTACAAGTGTCAAATATGTTGTTGGCATTGGCCAACCTTGGGGGAGAAACCCGACTATCGGGTTCTGAAATTAGTATAACAGGTATATGTTTCAGCTATATCTAAAAGTGTTACAAATCTGTTACAAGTCCGCAAATTCAAAAATCAGGATTGTGAGTGGACTCCTTAGACTAATCCTAGAAAGAAGGCGGTTTGGGCTACAATTAATGTTATGATAATGGCTACCGTCAGGGGCATTAATGCGGAGAAAACTGTCCATTTTATGCTTTTTGTTTCTTTGTAGATGGTCAAAAGGGTGGTTCCGCAGGGATAGTGTAAGAGTGAAAATAGCATTGTGGACAAGGCGGTGAGCCAGGTCCAGCCATTGTCTACAAGTAATGTTTTCAGGGCGTTGAGGCTGTCTAATTCCAGCATTGCACCAGCCGAAACATAACTCATGATCATAATGGGTAGAACGATTTCGTTGGCCGGCAGTCCCAGGATAAAAGCCATCAAGATGATACCGTCCATACCGAGGAGACGCCCGAATGGATCCAGCCAGCCGGCCAGATGGGCGAGAATGCTGAGATCGCCGATAAAAGTATTGGCCATGATCCAGGTAATGGCACCGGCTGGTGCTGCTACAACTACTGCACGCATAAGTACAAAGATGGTTCTGTCGAGCAGTGAGCGGACCAGGATGCG
Source organism: Syntrophaceticus sp. (assembly GCA_049656845.1). Lineage (GTDB taxonomy): Bacteria > Bacillota > DSM-12270 > Thermacetogeniales > Thermacetogeniaceae > Syntrophaceticus. The sequence continues at coordinate 536 of JBASML010000187.1, read as the reverse complement.
CCCGACCTGGGGTTTGCGGTAAGGGGGCAGTTCCAGTGTAAAGAACGATGGAACTCCTTTTAGAACGGTTTTTGACAGCAGCCAGGAGATCAAGAGGGTAATACCCACACCTACAAGGACAAGTCCGACTACAGATGCTGTTGCTACCACTGTTTTGCCGGAAACAGCTACAGCACCTCCCAGGAAGATCATGGACAGGGTGATTAGGGTAGGGAAACGGCCATTGCAGGGAACAAAGTTATTGGTTAGAATGGCGATCAGCCGTTCTCGGGGGGACTCGATGATGCGGCAGGAAATCACCCCGGCCGCATTACAGCCGAACCCCATGCACATGGTCAGCGCCTGCTTTCCGTGAGCACAGGCCTTCTTGAAATAGCGATCCAGGTTGAAGGCTACCCTGGGCAGGTATCCCAGGTCTTCCAATAAAGTAAATAAGGGGAAGAAGATAGCCATGGGAGGGAGCATGACCGATATAACCCAGGCTAATCCCCTATACATCCCCAGCACCAGTACCCCGTGCAGCCAGGCTGGGGCTC
>JBASML010000186.1:0-21297 GCA_049656845.1 Syntrophaceticus sp. | reverse complement strand
GGCATAGCGCGGTCCAGGATTTCCTAAGCCGAGAATCATTTTTCCAGGTGAAACACCCATATTACCACCTGGACAAACCAATTCCCGCAGCCAGGCAAACATTTATTCCTCTCCTTGCTCTTCCTGTCCCTCATCCTCAGCTGTTTCAGTTTCATCAACAGCCTCTTCTTCGAGCTCCTCTTCTTCCTCCTCTTCCTCATAGGTAGATGCAACAACCAAAGCTATAACCGATTCCGGCTCTGATACAATATTTACACCTTCAGGTGCTTTCAGATCCCCAACTGTAACCTGGTCTCCGATATTCAGGCCGCTGATATCCGCCTCTAAACGGTCTGGCATCTGAGTAGGAAGACAAGATACTGTCACAGTACGCAGCATATGCTGCAGGATCCCTCCATCTTTTACACCAGGTGCCTCTCCAACAAGAACAATGGGAACCTCTGCCTCGATCTCCTCGGTGAGTACCACCTGGAAAAAGTCAGCATGCAGCAATTCCCGCCGGACAGGGTCCCTCTGGAGCTCACGGCACATCACCATATAAGGTTCCTGATTTTCCCCGTTGGCAACATCCAGGCTGATTAGGGCACTTCCAATACTGTGGTTAGCAATGATAGCCTCCAGTTCCTTTGTAGGAACCTGGATGATCATATTCCCCACCTCTTTTCCGTAGAGAACCGCCGGAGTCATCCCCTGGCGGCGTAAAGAACGCAAACTCCCTTTAGAGCCACGCTCCCTCCTTTGTGCACTCAAATTAATACTTTCCATCTCCAAACACTCCTGTTTTCTAATTTTTTTGCTTACTATATAACTTTAATCAATTCATTACCTAGTTTAGCCTGAAAAGAAGGTAAAAATCAAGAGATTTGAGGTCTACCACTCCATCTGGACCAATATATTTTAACAGAACTACTCTAAAAATAGAGGTCAGAAGCCAGGGGGTCAGATGTCTGAAAAATGCCTGACACTGATTCTGCAACATTCCTTACTTCGGCCTCTGCTAGTGCCGCTATAAAGCAACATGGAAGTCTACTTTAAAGAAACAGTTATTCTACTGTCTTCTTTAATCTTAAAAACTGCTAAACCAAGGAGGCGAGGTCAGTTGCGTAGAAGCCGACAATTTCTTTCCTTACCTGTAGTCACCCTGGAGGAAGGCAAAGAGATCGGGCGCATCCGGGGTCTTGTGGTCAATCCTGAATCAGGGAATATCGCTGCACTTCTTGTTCAGCGGGGCAGCATCTTTCCCGAACAAAAGGTGATTCCCTATCCCCGAGTTGTGAGTGTAGGGAATAATGCCCTCACCGTTCAGAAGGCAAGCAGTGCCGAAAGGCTCGCCAGCCTGCCCCAAATCCTGAACCTGGTCAAAGAAAACGTCCAACTCAAAGGTTCTCGGGTAATTACCGAAGAAGGCACAGCCCTGGGCCATGTTGTAGAGTACCTGGTGGATCCAGCCACAGGGAAAATTGAAGCCTTCGAAATTAGTGGAAACCTTGCGGAAAACCTCTGGAAAGGTAAAGCATTTCTCCCGGCAGAGGAGGTTCGCACCATCGGCAAAGATGTCCTTGTGGTGCGCCAAGGAGCAGAAAACACACTTAAAAAAAGTGAGAGCAAATTAGCAGAAGGCGTCAAAAGCATCAAGGATACCACCAACCGCGTTGTCAACAAGGCACGCCAGCTACAATCCAAAATGCAAGGAGATGAACCCCAGGAAGAAGAGCTTCCTCCCGAACTCGAACCCGAACTCGAAGAAGAAGAGTCTCCTCCCGAACCCGATGAAGAGGAGCCTCCTCCCAAAGAAAACCCTGCTTAGTTTCTACTCGAAGAGCTTACTGACAGAGAGATCCTCATGGATTCTAATAATAGACTCCCCAAAAAGAGGGGCTACAGTTAGCACCTTTAACTTGGGGAACCGCTCTTCCGGAGCGACAGGTATTGTATTGGTCACAACAACCTCTTTCAAGGGAGAGGCCTCCAACCGTTCCCGCGCAGGGCCAGAGAGCACCGGGTGCGTACTGCAGGCGTAAACATCCTTGGCTCCGCTCTCCAGGAGTGCCTCAGCTGCCTTAGTAATAGTCCCGGCAGTATCGATGATGTCATCAACCAGGACAGCAGTTTTTCCTTGAACATCACCCACCAGATGTAAGACCTCGGAAACATTTGGCCGTGGTCTGCGCTTATCGATAATAGCAATAGTGGTTTCCAGGCGGTCAGCCAAATCCCTTGCTCTGGTTACTCCTCCCACATCAGGAGAAACCACTATTGGATCCTTGATGCCGATACTCTGGAAGTATTCCGCGAGGATAGGTACTCCCAGCAGGTGATCCACCGGGATATCAAAAAAACCCTGGATCTGACCAGCATGGAGATCCATAGCGAGAACCCGGGTAGCCCCGGCTGCTGTAATCAGGTTAGCCAAAAGTTTGGCTGTGATGGGATCCCTCGCCTTTAATTTTCGATCCTGGCGTGCATAGCCGTAATAAGGAAGAACTGCACAGATACGCCGCGCAGATGCTCGCTTGAGAGCATCGATCATGATCAGAAGCTCCATCACATTTTGGTTGGCAGGAGGACAAGTAGGCTGAATGATAAAAACATCTGCTCCCCTGACACTCTCATTAATGGCTACACAGATCTCTCCATCACTAAAGTAAGAGACATTTGCATTCCCTAGTTCGATGCCCAAATAGGCAGCAATCTCTTTCGCCAGTTCCGGGTTGGCATTACCAGTAAAGATTTTTAGTTTTTTGGTATAAAGCATCACTCCGCTCCCTTTCCTCTCACTCTCTCTGCCTTGTTTCATTCTTCATGCTCTCCTTTTTTCCTCTTTTTCTGCCCCAAGTTGGGAACCACAGTCTGTTTGGATCGCTCAACCGCTAAAGAAGCCGGAGGAACATCTTTAGTAATGGTTGATCCAGCACCAATCATAGCATCCTTCCCCACACTAACAGGTGCAACCAGATTGGTGTTGCTTCCGATAAAAGCCCCATCCTCGATGCATGTTTTGTGTTTATGGCTGCCATCATAATTGCAGGTAATGGTTCCGGCACCAATATTGACCCTAGCTCCCATAATAGTATCTCCGATGTAACTTAAATGGGGTATTTTACTCCCAGATCCCACAGATGTTTTTTTCAATTCCACAAAATCCCCAACCTTGACCTGGTCAGCCAGGATATTTCCTGGCCTGAGGTAGGCATAGGGCCCAATCTGGCACTGATCACCAATGGTGCTTTCCACTACTACAGAATACTGTATGGAAACCCCGTTTCCCAGAACAGCACTGCATAGTCGTGTACCTGGGCCAAGGACACATCCCTTACCTACGATGGTTTTTCCCTCAAGAAAAGTGAAAGGGTAAATCACCGTATCCTGGCCAACCTGAACACCTTTGTCAATATATGTTGTGCTGGGGTCGTAAATTGTCACACCCTCATCCATCAGGCGAAGGCATTCCCGCTCCCGTAAGATCCGCTCCGCCTCAGCCAACTGGCGGCGGGTATTAATCCCAGCTGTTTCTGCTGTTGAGGCAACCACTGCTGTAACAGGCTGCCCGGCCTTCCGCAGCAGGTGAATGCAGTCTGTCAGATAGTATTCTCCCTGTTTGTTATCTGGCTGTATATGATGGATGGTTGCCTCCAAAGCTTCCCTTGCAAAAGCATAGGAACCCGTATTGATTTCCTGTATTCTCTTTTGTTCTATGGTTGCATCGCTTTCCTCAACAATTGCCTCTACCATATTATCTTCAGTTCTGATAACACGCCCATACCCTTTTGGGTCATCAAAAATGCTGGTGAGAACTGCTGCAGAAGAGCCTGTGTCCCGCCGGGACCTGACCAGTTTCTCCAGTGTCTCAGATCTCAAAAGCGGGGTATCTCCACAAACAACCAGCACTTCCTGGCATTCCCCTGAAAGATAAGGCAGGGCTTTAAGCACCGCATCCCCTGTACCCAACTGCTTTTCCTGAACAGCAAAAGTATAATCCTTATCAGATAGTGTTTCCCGCACCATTTCAGCACCCTGGCCGATCACAACAACAATTTCGGTAATACCTGCAGCCTCAACAGCATCCAGGACATGACAAACTAAAGGTGCCCCGGCAACACAATGCAGTACCTTAGGAATGTCCGACCGCATTCTTTTACCCTGGCCTGCAGCAAGAATTACTGCTCCTACTCCCTTCATAGCTATCAACTCCCTTGGGTCATGGCCTCTACCTAGTATGCTGTCCCTCGTTTTGAGCAAACAACAAAAAAGGGAATGCCAGATTCCCTTACAACATTTTGCCATGAATCTACGTTAAAAGTTATTCTGCCTCCTGATAAGCATTTAAAATGGCATCCTGAATGCTCTTTCTAGTTTCAGAAGTAATAGGATGAGCGATATCGCGAAACTCACCGGCTGGTGTCTTCCGGCTCGGCATAGCAATGAACAATCCCTTATCACCTTCGACAATCTTGATGTCATGTACCACAAAAACATCATCGAAGGTCACCGAACATACAGCTTTCATTCTACTTCCGTCCTGATTGACCTTGCGAATGCGTACTTCTGTAACCTGCATTAATTATTTGACCTCCTCTTGATGCACGGTAGTTATTGCCTGAACTTGTGTATTCGCCAAGATTTAATAGATTCCTGCTTAAAAAATAATAATAAAGCACTTATTCTTCAAATATACTCCGTGCCAGTTCTAAATCAGAAACCTTGTCCACATCCACCCCAATCTCCGGATAGCTGCTGATCACAGCAAGGCCTTTGGCATCGATCAACTTAGAAATCCTTTGCTCAACATCTGCTATAGTCAGCAGCTTGAAACAGTATCTCCAAAGTATCCCAAAACCGATCAGGCGTGCCATGGCTGCTGGTTTCTTGCGTAACCGAACAAATTCCTCTGCAATAGGAAGACAACGGCTGATAATCTCCCGCCTAATCAGTAAAAGGTTTCCTCCTGTAAAAATTCCATCCCGCAAACTAACATATGTGCGTTTCACACAAGGGAAACGTTTTTCTACTTCTTCCTTCCTCACAATGGGGTAATAAATGTCTGCTTCCCGTTCACTGCATTTGGCAATAAAGTCATCCACAGCTTCAGTGGTGAGAAAGGGTATATCTCCTGTACAGGCTAGTATCCAAGGGTTTGCTGTTTCTAAAGCACTTACTCCGGCCGCAAAGCTTTCCAAGAGTGTAGCCCCTTGCTCCGCATAAAAAAAACCTTTCTCATTACCATAAAATGACCTCAGTTCACCATCGTGTTCAACCAAAGCAATATGCTCAATTTTTTGGCTGTTCCGGAGTGCATCGACAACATAATCCACCATCAACCTGGAATCAAGAGAAATCAGTGCTTTAACAGGCTCTTCTTCTATCTCTCCACCACCAGCTAAAATCACAGCATCTACACCATCGATCATTTTCCCAACCCCTTTTCCAATCACCGGGACGGTTCTCCCGCGCGGTTTCCGTTTGATCCCTGTGCTTGCTCCTAAAACTCCTGTTTAACTCTCCCCTAACATTACGATCTTTTTCCAACGAATAACGACTAACCACCAATATCTACTAACTAAGATCACCTTTTTTGCGTACTGCTTCCATCAAACTATTTTCAGCATTCTCTATATGTTCCCAAGCCAGTGCTTCGGCCCGGGCGATGTCCCGATCAGCCAGTGCCTCAACAATCTTACGGTGTTCATCCAAAGCTACCTGCATCCTTCCTGGAAAGGCAAGGGAAACAGAACGGAAACGGTGAATTTCATCCTGTAGATTGGTTAGCATCTGAATCAAACGCTGATTCCTGCTGGCCTGATAAAGGGTATCATGAAATTTTCTGTCTGATTCAATAAAAAGCGAAATTTCCTGCTGCTGTTCAATGATTTCAGCTTTACGCACTAAGATCCTTTCTAATTCTTCCAGCTCTTCTTCGGTGATCCTTTCAGCAGCCAATACCATAGCCAAAGCCTCCAGTGCTGCCCTAACCTCGAAAACATCAGCAATGTCTTTCAGCGAAATCCCCGCTACATATGCCCCTTTCCGGGGTACCATGACCACAAACCCTTCCAATTCCAGTTTGCGGATAGCTTCCCGCACCGGTGTCCTGCTTACCCCCAGTTCTTCTGCCAGTTGGGATTCCATCAACCGCTCCCCGGGACCCAGGACGCCATCGATGATCGCCTCCCTGATGGTCTCAAAAACCACCTCCCGTAAGGGTTTATAGGTATCCAACTTGACGGGCAGCAGCCTCCTCTCCTTTTGTTTGTCCATCTATTTCTAGCCCCCTTCCATCTCTCCAGCAGATATTGTTCTGCAGACAACCACAATCAGGCCTGCATCACCATCCCGCAGTTTTTCTGCTGCCTGTAGAGCATCATCCTTGCTGCTGAATAACCCGAATACCGTGGGGCCGCTTCCAGCCATCATTGCTCCCAATGCTCCCAGTTGAAACAGGCGCTCTTTGATCGATGCTATCTCTGGGTAGAGTTTTATAGTAACCGACTCCAGGTCATTACCCAGTGCGTCGGTAATGCCTTTTCTGTCCCCTTTTTCGAGACAATGAAGAAGCCTGGGTGTACGCGGTTCCTCTTTCTTCTCCATATAAAGCCTGTATATCTTCCCGGTGCTTACCTCAAATGGTGGCTTGACCAGTACCACCCAAAAACCCGGTAAGGGGGAAACTCTGGTTACCCTTTCCCCTCGTCCTGTTGCCAGCACCGTTCCTCCCAGTATAAAAAAAGGCACATCTGAACCTACCATAGCCGCGGCAGCCAGCATCTCCTCTTCTTCCATTCCAACTGTATAAAGGGTATCAGCACCTTTTAATGCTGTCGCCGCGTTGCTGCTTCCACCCCCTAAGCCTGCTGCCTGGGGTATTCTCTTTTCAATCTCCACCCGGACACCTCCAGGCAAGCGGTGAGAAATCATAGCCAGGGCACGATAAGCCAGATTCTCCTGGCCACCAGGTACACCTGCAGCACTACAGGAAACAGCGATTCCCGTAGGGATTCTGGTAAAGCTGAGGGTGTCAGCAAGACTAACGGTCTGCAACACCGAAGTAATCTGATGGTAGCCATCAGGCCGCAGCCCACCCACATCCAAAGTAAGATTGATTTTGGCAAAAGAGGGAAACACAACTTCCCTACCCTTATTATTAATGGCCAGTTCCTCCATTAGAATCGTATTACTCCTCAATTTTACTTCTAAACTGCAAATTAGACAACAGAATAGTCATTAACGACCAACCACTATCCTTGCCCGCTGTGTTTCCTTCTTCTCTTCCTGTTTTTGTTTTAAAGCCTGCAGGCACTCTAGAACCGGGGAGAGCTCTTCATAGAAAACAACCACCACATCACCTGACTTTGCCTGCCGCAGAGACTCTTCGAGTGCCACAAGGATTTCTGGGATCACATGCAGGTTGGCAGGAGGCATCCCCACACGGCGTGCGCCGGTGTAAAGGAGTTGAGCGGTTTCTTCGGGGGCACGGCCCCTGAGGTCATGGTCCTCCCGGATATAGAGTTCATCAAAACCTGATGCTGCTACCTCCCCGGCATTAATAATTTGGTCATCACGCCGATCCCCCGGCACCCCGATAATTCCGATCAGCCTGCCCCTGGTCAGAGTTCTAGCGAACTCAGCGATTTTCTGGAAGGCAGGAGCGTTGTGCCCATAGTCTACGATCACAGTGACCCTTCCCACCTCCTGGATCATCAAACGCCCCGGGTTGTGATCACAGTCAGCACCAAAGCTGCGCAACCCGCGTCTGATTACAGCAAGGGGAACATTACAGATATAAGCCACTGCTGCAGCAGCCAATGCATTTTCCAGGTTGTGGGTTGCACGGCCACCCATCCCTGCCCGAATGGCCTTTATCTTCATCAGGCGCACCGCATTCTCACCATGCCCATAAAAAACAAAGCCATTTCTAACGAATACAGCGCGACCACCAGCCCCCAAATGACGGCGAATCAAAACATTATTTTCACAGAGGCTAAAGTAGACCACCTCACACCGGGATCTGCTGGCCAACCTCGGAGCAAACGGGTCATCCGCATTGAGCACAACAGCACCATCTTTTTTTACTGCCTCCACAACAAGAGATTTCACCCAAAAAAGATCCTCAAGGGTTTCAATACCACCCTGTCCTAAGTGATCTGGGGCAATATTGGTCACTACAGCCACATCAGCCCTGTCATAACCCAGCCCACCACGCAGGATCCCACCCCTGGCAGTTTCCAAGATAGTCATTTCCACAGTGGAATCCTGTAGAATGTCCCGGGCACTATTGGGACCAGTGGCATCCCTATCCCGGATGCATTTATTGTTGATATAAACCCCTGCAGTGGTTGTCATACCCACATTGAACCCCTGTTGTTGGAAAAGATGGCTGAGAATACGAGCAGTAGTGGTTTTCCCATTGGTTCCAGTAATAGAGATCACCGGGATGCTCAACTTGCTGCCAGGAGGAAATAGGTAGTCGACTAAATCCTTCCCCACATCCCGGGGTGTACCCTGGTCAGGATAGAGGTGCATCCTGAACCCCGGAGCAGCATTTACTTCGATGACAGCGCCACCATCCCACAGCGGCTTGTCGATATTTGGCGCCACCAAATCTACCCCGGCAACATCTAGCCCTATGATTTCCGCTGCTTTGACAGCTAATAAAGTGTTATCCGGGTGCACCTGATCGGTCACATCCACAGCGCTCCCTCCGGTGCTTAAATTGGCGTTCCTGCGCAAAATAGCCCTCACTCCAGGCTCCAGACGGGTCTGTAGGGAATAACCCTGTCTTTTCAATTCCAGTAGAACAGTTTGGTCGATCTCTATTTTTGTTAAAGGCAGGCCATGCCCTCTACCACGTCTAGAGTCCTGATTGGCTATCTCTACCAGCTCTTCGATGGTATGAATTCCATCTCCGGTAACAGCAGCAGGGAAACGCTCTGCTGCAGCTACCATCTTTCCTCCGATCACCAGGAGGCGGTAATGCCTTCCTTCTATATATTTTTCCACCAGCACCTCGTTATCAAATTTCCTGGCTAACTTGTATGCATCCTTGAGCTGCTGATCATTTTTTATAGCTAAAAAAACTCCCTTCCCCTGGTTGCCGCGGCACGGCTTCACTACAACAGGATAGCCCAGTTCTTCGGCAGCAGAAAGGGTTTCTTTGATGGTGGTCACTGACCGGCCAGGGGGTACAGGCAATCCTTTCCCCTCCAGCAGCCTTCTGGTGGTTTCCTTGTGAGATGCCAGATCCACTGCCATAGCAGCAGTCTGGGAGGTGATCGTGGCCTGGATCCTTTTTTGGCAGCATCCATATCCCAACTGATAACAGATCCCATCACCCAGGGACAGAACCGGGATTCCTCGCCGGCGGCAAGCATTGAGGATACTCTCTGTACTTGGCCCAGGACGGGTAGCAATGCCCAGTTCACGCAGTTTTGTCAGGGCATCTTCAAGAGGATAAGATTTTCCAGCCAGTAATGCCACTACAACTGCCACCGCTGTCTCCAAGGCAGCCTTTCCAAGTTCAGGGGTGCCATACTCAAAGGCAATATCCCAGGTACCAGGCCACTCCCCCCGCACTGTCTTGCCGAAGTTCACAGCAAAGCCGGCCTCTACCTGCAGTTCTAAAGCCACATGCTCCACAACATGGCCCAGGTAGGTCCCCTCCTGCAGGCGTTCAATAAATCCCCCAGGATAACCACACCCACAGGTGTGACCTTTAAGCCCTGGCAACAAGCGCTGGAGAGCCTCTGCAAAACCGGGCAGTTGGTCAGTACTGAAACGCTCCCGCGGAGACAAAGAAAGCCGGGCCTCAAGGATCGGAGAATGGCTCCAAACATTCCGGCCCTCAATGACCCGGGTTTTTAAGATTTTCACAATCAGAAACCTCCTTGAACAGCCATAAAAAAGTTCTCTTTCCTATTTTTACTATTATCACGCTCATTATACCTGTTGGTTTTACTTGTTATGGAAAGGAGTTCTTGTTTCCATGTCAAACCCATAGCCAGCAGGGAGAACATGCAGAATAACATTGGTCATAGCCAAGGGTTCATGGGAGCTTGTTGCAGAAACATTTGTTTCCCAGAGCTGTTTACCATCGATAACAGTAACCGTATGCGACCCAACCACTTCGAAGGTGCCATCTGGTGAAACTATAATTGCTGTATCCTCATCGATACCCAATCCAAGCACATATGGATTTTGAGCAACAGCAGCAAGCAGCCTCCCCAACCTTCCTCTCTGGGCAAAATGCTGGTCCACAACCACCTCATGCAGTAGACCCAAACCAGGTGCCATCTGAACAGTATTTTTTCGGGGCGCTTCGGTTTCCTCCCCATCCACAATCATGGTCTCACTCATAGCAGAGGCCCCGGCACTGGTTCCCGCAATAATAGTACCCTGAAGATATGCGGTATGCAGAGCATCATCCACCTGGGTTCCACCTAAGATACTTGTCAAGCGAAGCTGGTCCCCTCCCGTAAAAAAGATCCCGGTGGCTTGCTCCAGGGCTTCCCTTGCCCCAGGAGCGCCGGTATCCTGGCGGGTGTTCAGATTCAACACCGCTACATCCTGCACCCCCAGCCCCTGAAAAAGGCTGTGGTAAACCTCCCCACTGGTCTGGGGCTCAGCAGTGGCAGCAGTGATAACCACCAGCCTGCCCTTCTCCCCACCGGCTAATTCCACAAACCTTTTCAAAATCAGACACTTGCCCTTCCTGTCCTCTGCCCCTCCGATGATCAACAGAGTCCCCTTTACCTTTTCAGAGATTCTTGACACCCCTTTCAATCCAGAATAGGCCAGGCATAAAATGAAAAAACCTGCATAAATTGTACCCGGAAAGGACAAGTGATATTATGTATCCTTTATTCCCCAGCCTGCTGGCAGGGCTGGCTACAACTTTAGGCTGCCTGATAGTAATCCTGACAAGGCCGCCGGGGCACCGCACCCTGGCTGTAATACTAGGTGGTGCTGCTGGGGTAATGCTGGCTGTTGTCATCCTGGACCTGATTCCTGCAGCCCTCGACACAGGCACCCCCTGGGAAACAATAATAGGAATAGCAGCAGGGACCGGTATCCTCTGGGTAATCGACCGCTCTTTCACCAACCACACGGTCATTTCCCCCTTTAACCGTATTACTGCCATGAGACGCCTTGGCTACCTGATGGCCATTGGAATTGCCCTGCACGATTTACCAGAAGGGATGGCCATTGCCGGAGCCTATGCTGTTGGCGGCCAGCTGGGGCCAGTGTTAGCATTTTCTATTGCCCTGCATAATATTCCCGAAGGTATAGCCACAGCCGCCCCTCTACAGATGGGCGGCCTCAAGCGTCTCCATATCCTTTTCATCAATATTGTTGTCAGCTTATTTACACCGCTGGGAACACTAATCGGGCTTTTTGTGATCCACCTCTCCCCGAGGCACCTTTCCTTCCTTTTAGCCCTTGCCGCCGGGGCAATGATCTACCTGATTAAAGATGAACTCCTGCCAGCAGCACAGCACCAGAGCATGCTCTGGTGCTGGTGCGGTGTAATCGCCGGTTACCTTCTTCTCTGGTTTGCGCAGTTGATCGCCGCTTAACTGCGCCTGGACCAGAACCAGGAAAGCAAAGAGCGATCCTGAGATTCTTCCAGCCATTCACCTATTTTAGTGGTCAAATGCGGCTTCTCATCTGTCTCTGAAACACTATCAATCAACAAAATTTTCTCCATCTGCTCCTTGCCGGTACCTTCTTTATCTGGAAACTGACTTAAATCACTGTCCTGTTTGTTCTCTTCCTGAAGCTGCTGAGCAGAAGTGGCCAAATCCACATAACAAAGTGGAGGGAAGAGACAGCACCACCAATTCCTTCCTTCCCCTTCCCCCAAGACAATCCTGAGAGACTGGTATTTTCCCTCAGGAAAGGTGAGGGGCCCATAGACCCGCACAGGAAAGTGGAATGTTCCATAACAAACCTGCACCTGGTCATTGCAGCCTTGAGACCGCAGTGTCCTGACAGCCACATCCTTGATTTGAGGCAGTTCTTTCTGGAGGATTGCAGCAGCCTCTTTTTGATCCTGTGCCCCTTCAAGGCTTGGGCGCAAATATTCAAGAACAGCATCCCGGACTACCAGTTTCAACTCCTGGTCAATGTGTTGATTACTCTTGGCCACAACATGAAACCGTATCACATCTTTTTGAAGCTGCCCTTCATCACCTAGATCCGGTTCCTGCACAGGCACCAGGGCCAGCATCGCAAAGATAACAAATCCGAGAAAAAGAATAATCCCACAGCGGCTCAGTATTTTTCTCATTATTAATCCCACCCTCTCTCCCATAAAGCACTCATTGCATCCTAGTATTTCCTTTTTATAGATATCTTAAACAGCCAATATAGTGGTTAGGCATTAATCATTGGCCCTGGGAAAAAGAAGTTTGATCAAGAAATTGGTAATTAAAAAAACAGGAAGATCCACTCTCAGGCATTTTGGTGATTAGCGGCTAGACATCTGAAGAGAAAAAACCCTGTCTGCAATTTTACTGCAAACAGGGTTAGCCGAAACCTTTTTACGGGTCACAGGGTATGATAAGCACTGAACCGATCTGGAGATTATGGGGATCAACCCCGGGGTTAGTAGCAAGTATACTATCAACACTGACATGATACCTCATAGCCAGTTTCCAGATGGTATCCCCGGGCTGCACAACATGCTCAAAGGGACAAGGTGGCGGTACTGGCGGTACAGGTGGTACAGGCGGTATTTCCTCGCAGACTACCACATAAATCTGCATTGTATCCACTACCCGAGCAGTCAGGTTAAGCACAATTTCTATAATAGCCTTTCTGCTGCTGTCCGCAGGCCGGCCAGACACATGCTCTACTGCAGACTGTACACTGATACTCATCTCCGGCATAGCACCAGGTATCGGAATAAAGTTACGGAACTTTAATACTGCATCAACATGGTGTACAGATTGATCAGGCATATCACTCACATAGAGAACCTGAACTTCGATCTTGCCGCTGACAATTACCTTATCCTTGATAATTACAATGTCTTCCGGCAGGATCTCTACCTTATGGACCTTCACATCCAGAATCTTGGTTACACCTGGTTTTTCATGGGGGATATGTATTTCATCCCTGATATTAGCCTGGGTGTGATCCTCACCAACCACATTGTCAACCCTAAGCAGCTGCCGAGTAGTTTCTATACCGATCAGATCAACAACAACATCCAGCTCCCTTGGCTCAGTAACTTTGGCTGTCTTATCGATAATCACCTCTACACTGACAGTACAAGGATTTACCACATCAAAGCTGATATGAGTAATAGTTTCGTCAACAGTTACATTCATCCCTGGTGCAGCACCGAAAACTTCTATAAACTGGGTAAAATGAAGGGTCTGGTGCATATGATGGACAGGCTGAGTTGCCATTGCGGCCACATAGATGATCTGTAAGGAGATATCCCCTTCTACAATTACTTTGTTCTCAATAACCTTTTTTTCAGTAATAGTTATTTCGGCATCTACATCCAGCACCTTTTCTACAGGGGGTTTTTCATGAGGCACCCGGAACTTCCCAGAGACCATTGCTTGAGCACTGCCTTCAGCGATCACTTCCTCCAGGCGAAGCCTTTCTGTGACAGCCTCCACTCCAGGGGGCGGTTCCACCATAAACGAAATCTCCTCTAATTCCGTTACCTTGGCAGAGATGAGGAGAATAGCCGTAACCTCCAACATACGTGGACGCCTATCCTTGACCTTCCCCTGGATATCCTCAACTTTAACTTTAACCCGCGCCGTCATTCCCGGCTCTGCACCATCTATCTCTACAAACTGCGTAAAGTCTAGACGCACATGGGTATGATGAACCGGCTGTCCAGGGTCACAGGCAACATAAACAACCTGCAGGTTGAGGTAACCCTCAATGATCACCTTGTTTTTAATAACCTCTTCCTTGGTCACCTTAACAGTTTTATCAATAGAAATTATCTTTTCGATCCCCGGTTTCGGCTCTGGCACATGAAAATCACCCTGTACAACAGCCTGTTTCGACATTTCCCCTACTACGTGTTCTAACTTTAATGTTTCGCAGCGGATCATCTCTTCTCCCTCCTTTTACAGGGCATAATTTTCTGTAATATAATATGCTAGAGAAATAAAGAGGGTGTTTTCTTCAATAAAAGAGCTGCTGCAGGAAATTGCAGCAGCTTTTGGTGTTATTTAACATCTCCGGCCTGTAATCGGGAGTCGAGCGGTAAGCCGTCAGGATGCCCAATCTGTCTCCATGCAAAGATGAAAGCACCTGACGGCCCTACCAGCGAGCGACCTATAGAAGGCTTGCAATCGGGAGCCTGGCGGTAGATCCCGTCAGAATATCCAATCATGGCTCCGATAACCTAGATTCCAATAAACATCTGGGTGAACATCATACCATAAGGGCCACCTGGAACAATACCGATACCGATATGAGTAAACTCCGGCTTCAATATATTGGCCCGGTGCCCTGCAGAGTTCATGAGAGCATTGTGGGCACTGTCCACAGTACCCGCACCAGCAATATTCTCTCCCGCCCAGCGATAGGTTACTCCAGCGTTTTTCATCATGTCAAAAGGGGACCCATAAGTGGGAGACTGGTGACTAAAATAGTTCTTGTCCACCATATCTTGACTTTTTAAGCGTGCCAGACGCACCAATCTTTTATCAACTGTAAGTGGTTTTAGCCCGGCCCGCTGGCGTTCCAGATTGACCAGATTTACCATCTGCTGCTCATCTGTAGTCAGTGTGATGGAATCAGTACCAGGAGCAGGTTGTGGCCGAGGCTGAGGATCCGGTTTTGGCTGTTGATCCGGCTGAGGATCTGGGTTCAGCTGTTGATCCTGCTGCTGATCAGGTTTCAGTTGTGGGTCAAGCTGTGAATCTGGCTGAGGATCCGGTTCTGGCTGAGGATCCGGAG
The DNA here is from genome assembly GCA_049656845.1 of Syntrophaceticus sp. Lineage (GTDB taxonomy): Bacteria > Bacillota > DSM-12270 > Thermacetogeniales > Thermacetogeniaceae > Syntrophaceticus. Next base: position 6,369 of record JBASML010000186.1, on the reverse strand, counting down.
ATGGTTGAGGTTTCGGTTCTGAACGAAGAATTTTAAAGTCATCCCCTGGGGAAACCCATTTAAGAATCTGGTTTAATAGCTGGTCACTGAAACTCCCTTGGTAATAAACATACCGGGTTGCCGCAAAGGCAGTCACAGGCATTGTGGCTATCAGTAAACAAACAAGTAATACGGAAAGGAAATATCGCGCGTTTTTGGGTAACATCCTGGTCTTTTGACTCCTTTCAGATAATGATGACATTATTATACTGACACATTGGTTACTTTGGCGAAGTTGCTCTCGTTTCTTCATCTGCTATAAAAAGAAACCAGCCGACCAAGACGCCCCTATTGTCTTTTTTTTATACATTTAGGACCTGATGTATAATTATGAAATTTTAGGTCCCCTTTCCTTTCCCCTTTCCTTATGGCCATGCCCTGCCATAAGGCCCTCTTCATATCCCTTCTGGTACCCCTGATCCCAACCCTGGTCAAAAACTATATCAGCATCCTTTTTTCCAGCTGCATACCCCGCCTCTAGGCCCTCTAAATAACCCTGCTCCCTACCCTCTTTCCAACCATCCTTCATTCCTTCTGCGCCGCCAATTTTATAGCCCTCGGCAAAGCCATCTTTTCGCCCATCATCGTAACCGGCATCATAGCCACAGCCGTAAACATGTTCGAGAAGCAACATCTGTTCAATGCTTCTGGCCTTGCCCATCCCTAAACCTCCTTCCATCTGCTGTGCTCTACTGTTTCCATGGGAATAGAACCTAACGGCCCCTTCCAGATCGCCGTTCAGGAGAGTCAGGTTTTTCTTCCTTCTGTGCGGTTTCTCCCGCAAGAGAAAGCAGGGTATCAAGCATCTGTGGAGTTGTCTTTTTACCCGACTTTTGGAGCAAACTAGCCAGCATCTCAGGCCCGGGTTTTTGCCCCTGAGCCAGCATACCGGTAAGCATACCTAAAACATCCTTCCCCCCGGCCACTGTTCCCTTAACCACCTGTTCCTGCGCCAGGTTTAAAATACTCAACAATGTAAATAGAGATAAAACAGTAATGGTTCCTGGGAGATCTGCTTGCTTTTCATCGATTTTCTGTAGCGTCTGAGCCATCAAGGAGAAAATGCTTACATCCCGGTTTTCCAAATCTTGTTCTTGACCCAAAAGATTACCCTCCCTTGATAAAATACATTCCCTTCATTGTATTCACCAATGAGCAACGGGTGACTGACCAGCCGAAATGATCTTTTTAGAATGATCTTTTTGGAAAGAAACGGCCATCACTAAAGGTTTAGGGTAATATAAATACAACTTTCGGCGTTATAGGTCTCCTAGGATTTTCTGCACCTCAGATTTAAGCAGTCCACTCCCTTTTTGCAGGGCATCATCCACAGCGGCCCCTACCAATTCCTCCAGCTGTTCAACATTGCACGCCAGATGAGGATCAATCTTTACTTCCAGCACCTGGATTTTACTGCTGATCACTATCCTCACAGCCCCATTTCCGCTTACACCCTCTATCTCTTTGCCATCCATCTGTTTTTCCAGTTTTTTTAGAATCAATTTAATTATATTTTGAGCCATACCAAATAACTCAGGGACAGACATCATCCTCTCCTCCTCTGTTTGACAGAATCATCATTTTTCTTGGTCATCTTGGGTACCTGAAGAATCAATACCTGAGAGATCAGAAAGAAGAAGTAAAATCAGGATCAGAAACAATGTATAAGGATTGGCCTTCTGTTTTTCTCCACTATTGAAAAACCGCCGCTCAGGCCCATTAACAGAATCTTGTAGGGTATTAAAAAAATTGTGGGCGTCTTCACTAGAGAGCAAAGTCAAAAACCCATCAAGAACATCCATGATTTTATTTCCCTGAGGCCCCAGGTAAGGACGAAAGCTTCTCAAAACCTGTACTGCTTCTTCATCATAAAATACAGCTGCCATCTACCTCACCATCCTTTTTTATCTATTAAAAGAGGCCACTCCGCGTTTACGGTGTGGCCTCCACAGCAAAACCCGGGTTTAAATATTACCGTAAAACAGCAGGATCGGTATCAAAAAAAGAATCAGCTCAAAATCGCCATGGAAGAATCCGCCTTTTGTTACTGACATGTACATCCCCGCTACTAAAACTATTTAATGGTGTCCCTGGTATTTTAGAAATAATACCAGGGACACAACTTTAAGTGGCACAGTACTTTATGAATCACCGAAGAAAAGCAGAATTAGAATTAGAAAGAGAATAAACGCCCAACTGTTAACACCAACTTGCTTAGTTTCCATGAAAACCCCTCCTTAAGTAATTCAGAATTTAGTCAGCCTGTAAGAGCTTTTAGCTGATTTATAGATCACCAAGGAAAAGAAGGATGAGAATTAAAAAGAGAATTAATGCCCAATTATTACAACCAAAACCCATACCTAAACCAACCTGTTTGGATTCCATAATACCCCTCCTATTCAATTCGGGTTCATCACCTATGGATTAGCCCTTTATTCTTCTCCACCATAATATGCTATTTAAGGCGATATGTTACACTAGCTAGGGATATTTACAGTAATCAGGAATAATCAATTTTGTTATGATCGTGATCAACCATCATTACCTGTTGCCTGTGAATGAACTGGCAACTGGTCAACCTTTGATCCAGCAAAAGTCGGGATACTGGATAAATGTAAGGGTACCCGAAATACTCCAGGTACCCTTATTCTCGTCTTAGCAGTCGCCAAAGAACAACAGGATCAAAATCAGGAACAGAACAAATGCCCACTTACCATGAGCAAACCCCTTGCCGGGACCACAGCCCTTGTCTACTGCATCTGTCATCATAAACCCTCCCTTATACATACAAGTTATATTTTTGAGGAGATACTACTAACAAAGAGTTGTTACTTTTGGCATCCCCCTCTCTCATACTATGTAGCTGAAAAATTATTGTCACCTTCCGATTCCTCAGATAGCTCCCAATTTTGTTCTTCTTCTGGTTCCACACCATATAAACCATCTAAAACCGGAAGATCTGCCAGGAATAACAATATCTGCGCTAAAAAGAGTTTAGAAGGCCTGGATAATTTTTGCGACTCATCAACGAGTGTGAGGGCACTAAAACCCTCCCCTAGCCCCAGGATTCTTAAAGAATCCAGCGTTTTTCTGGCCGGCTCACTATGGAGCAGTTCCAGCAAACTTTCCAGGGCAATGAGGCAACCATTTCCCCGGGGACCCAAATATGGGCGGAGACTTTGGAACACTAAAAGCGCATTTTCATCAAAAGAAACGCCGGCCACCATTAATCCCTCCTTTATCACTTAATAAAGACAACTGTAGGGCAGCAGCTAAGTAAAACCGCATCACTGCCCGACAGCCGCCTTAAACCAATCATTCATTAAGAATCAAAAATCAACAGAATCAGGATGAGAAACAGGAGTAATTCAAAACAGCCACAACCCCCTCGACCATAGCGTCCCATTTTTTACTGCCCCCCTTCCAACGCCAAAGCGGCTTGTTATTGGAAAAAAACTATATGGCTTCTCTGTCCATAATATGGATTACCGCTGAAATTGTTCCTCTAGGACAGCAATTTTTTCAGGTCCGGGAGTGCTTTCAAGGCAGCCTGACGCCCTCGCTCCAGCAATTCTGGAACTCGACCAAAATCATCTAACTGGGCATCAAGTTCCAAGGGTTCGATAACCAAATCCGCTGATTGTAAATCATATCTGGTGCCCTGCAGGCTCATGATGTCTATCCCTCGCTGGACAACCTGAATCAAGGACTGCGGCTCCTGTACGCTTCCCTTCCTTTTCAAGCTCACCCCAACAACTACTTGAGCACCCAAAAGTCGTGCTGAGGGGGCAGGAACCATTTCCAGAAGCCCTCCATCTGCGAGCAGTGTCCCTTGATAGGGAACCGGCTCGAAAACCCCGGGAATAGCACAGCTTGCCTGAACCGCCGCTCCCAGGGGCGCATTTTGGGAAAAAAGCATTCCCGGCACTAGCTGTGAAGGGGAATTGGAGAATACTACTTTATTGCCTGTGATCAGATCAACTGCCACCACACCGAAAGGGATTTCTATTTCACAAAAGTTTTTTTTATTTGTTATTTTTTCTACTAACTGGCCTATCTTTTTGCCACTGAACAATGCCCGGGGCATGGCATCGAGCAAATTAGCTATATCTCGCAGATTGCTCAACAGAAACTGCACAAATGAATAAGGGTTGAAGTTCCAGGCGAAAATGTCTTCTTTATGCAGGTTCAGCGACAGCTCTTGCAAAACAGATAGATTTACCCCGGCGGCATAAAGGGCACCGACAATGCTTCCTGCGCTGGTACCAGTAACCACAGCCGGGGTAATCCCATTTTCCTGCAGGACATCCAGCACACCAAGATGTGCCACCCCCAGAATCCCTCCACCCCCAAGGGCAATTCCCAGCTGATGTTTTCTCATATAATATCCACACCTAACTTATCCAGGACCTCATTAATTGGGTTGACGACCGTGAACTCATTGGAACCGGCAAAAAGCAGCCCAACAGCTTGATTTTTCTCATCCAAAACTAAAGAACCGCTGTCCCCAGCCAATGACTTCATCTCAGCCATGATCTGGCCCTGAAAACGCACCACATCGGAACTATGGCCCATGCTCACATTTAAGGCAACCTGAATAGCTGTGACCTTCCCTTCTGTAATCCCGGAGGTGCGACCACTTTTTTTGACCATCATACCTAGCTCAGCATCGGTTATCCCATTCACCTTGCCGAGTTCGATAATCTCTGGAGTAATATCCTGGGGGTCCTTTGGCCTGGCAACTGCACAGTCAACCATGTTTGTCGCCCCCAGCTTTTCCAAACGCACCCGGTAATTAGGACGGAAGGCATGGATCACAGCATTGGCAGCCCTAACACCCATAGCTGCCATTTTGCAATCCGCGCTCTTGCTAAACCTGTAAATGGGAATAAACCGTTCTAGATGGCCGATCATATCCTTTTCCGATCCCCCATCATAGATCCCAGGTTGGTAAATGGGATCCCCTTGCTGGGCTCTGCCATCTACACCATCAGTGGCATTTGCCAGGACATGATTATTGGATAAGATTAACAACTCACCAGTCTCCCGATCACGCACAACAGCTCCAAAGGTGCCAGCTGTTACCTTGAAATGCCCAATACTGGAACCAGGAGCTGCTGGGCGCATTCTGGATGTCCTGGACAGAAGGCGTACCTCACCTACCTCTACCACATCTGTACAGTTACGCCCAATTCGCCGAGGAATACACTCATCTACTCCCAGGGCATCTGCAGGCATTTTTTTATCAACAAAAAAAATAATAGCCGGCTCGTCCGTATCCTGCCGGCCACGCTTTTTATATCCAATTCCTACGCCGATAACATTGGGTAGCTCCATATAACGTTCTTCAGCTACCCCCAGGGAACGCAGCAGTTTCCGCATCGCCCTCCCCTCCTTTCTTTTGGTCAATTTAGTATATTCAGGAGAAAGGGCATTTGGTTCCCAGACCTAGAACCGGAGTTAGTCTTGCTTGATCACTTTCGATCAGGAGCGGCTCTGCTGCGGTTTTTAGTTTATCCTTGAGCTCTGGTTTAACTCTCTTCCCTGGGACTCATCGCAGACATGCTGGGCAAACAATAAAAACAAAATAAAAAAACCCTTCAGGATAGATTCCCAAAGGGTTGGTAGCTTGTACTGCCCGGTTATCCCCGGGCTGCTGCTATTTTTATTTCTCCGCCGTCATGACAGACAGTCAATTCCACGCTTTCTGTGAGCACATCAGTATAGCTGAATGAGATGCGCCGCTGGGTTCTTTTTTCATCGAGCTTTATGACAAAGATGTTAGGATAGGTGCGTTCCAGGACTCCCTCTCGCTCAACAACCCTGTTTCTGCCCTTGAAAGACTTAAGTTTCACTCTTGTCCCCACAAAGGCATCCAGGTCCTGCTTGATCTCTGCAAGCACTTCTTTGGTAGCCATGAGCATCACCTTCTCACACTTTTTACCTCCAAAAAATACTTCATAATATTATAACAGGATAAAAGCTGTCAGTCAATCATTATTTTTGGTTTTTTCTTGTTAATTAATGTCATTATATAACTGATCTGAGAAAACATCATCCCCTACAAAAGATAAGAGAATAAAATAAGAAACCGAAGAATAACTATTATTTGTTTTGGGAGTTTACAGTGCAGCCAGCTACCCAATGTTAATAATGGGAACGCGGTAAACCAAGCCTCATCTTACCCCTGGTTTGAACCCCCCCTATTCCCCGGATACCCATTTCCGCCTGTTCCAGAAGATCGAAGAGTGAGATCTTTTCATATATTGGTGTATGGGCCAGCCTCTCAGCGATAAAAACAGGATCCAGCACATCGATCATGATGCGCTC